>CANROV010000019.1 GCA_947632315.1 Candidatus Gastranaerophilales bacterium | reverse complement strand
TCTTTGGAAGTTTTATCATCTATGGTTATTATTTCGTCTTCCGTTTCTTTTGAAGCTTCATCATCATCTATAGTTATTATTTCCTCATTATTCTCTTCAATATTATCATCAATGATATCAATTAAATTCTTTTCCTGCTCGTCATTATCAATAATTTGAAGTTCAGAATCATCAGCATTTACAGGTTCAAAAATCTCATACTTCTTTTGAGGATATTGAATCTCTTTTTTTTCATCTCCTATAAATTCATCGGATTTCTCTAAAGACAACTCATCAAGGAAATCCAAATCACTATCGGTAATATCGGATAAATTTTCATCAAGTTCTTCCGTATCTTCAAATTGAATATCGGTTTTATCATTATTTTCTGATTCTAAATCAGGCTCGGTTTCAGATTCCTGAATAGTCAATGGTTCATTTTCAATATCTAAATCATTTTCAATTTCAATATCATTTTCATTTTTTAATTCTTCAACTTCTTCCTCTCTAATAAAATTATTATCATTATTATTTTTTATATTTGTTATAACAGTATCTTGAGGAATAACACTATTAGGAGAATATAAAAGTTTATCCACATCCTTTTTTATATCATTATCAAGGATATCCTCTGATGTATTATTTGTAAATTCAGATAATTTAACCAACAAAGGAAGATATAAAGTGGACTCCCCATATAAAATAATCTCATCCGAGTGCATTTTGTTTAATAAAATACTGTAATCACCGTCATTTTCCTTCTTTGACGGCTTACAAAGCATTCTGTTTTTACATATTAATTTTAATACTTGACTGTATTCACTATTATATGCTGTTTCAGCTATAGGAATTAATGAAGAATGATTGTATAATGCACTAATAATTTTTTTATCATATTTAACATCATTTAAAGATATTACAAAATATGCGGGAACATTTATTAATCCCAAAACGGTTTTTATAACTAACTTATACCATTTTTCCTCTATTAAAGAAGAATCAATAATAAGTATATTGTTATTTAATAATGAATTTAAATAATTAAATTGTTCAGTTCTTTCGGCAAAAACAGATTCCTGAGAATATTGCCATAATTTATTTCTTAATAACAGAAGCCCGGAAACCGGATTGTTTAAATACTCTTCACTTACCGCATTTTTAAACATATTAAAGGGAATAAACTTATCTTTTAAAGTAGTTAAATATTCTCTTAATTCTAATACTATACTTTGAATAACCGCCTTATCTTCAATAGGACATTCTTTTGTGTCATTTTCAAGTATTGTGTTAAATGCATCAATGTTTAAAGGAAGTTTAAATTCTTTTGTTATAGTTATATGAGATTTTGCATATAAATTTTTATATTTACCCTCAAAATCTAAAATAATAATTTTCTTATTTTTATTTTTAAGTTCATAAATTAAATTATTAATAGCAATAAAAGTTTTGTCATCCCTGTCGGATTGAATATATAAACCGTTATCAACAAAACTCATACTGGGTTTTACAAAACAATCACTATGATTAGCCAGATTTCCGAAATAGATATTATTATTTTCGGAATCTTTAATTAATTCAATTATTTCATCAGACTTAATATAAATTATTTTAGAAGCTTTAGAAGGAATGTAGCCGTTGTAATAGGATAAATTATCCTCTTCATCTATCATCAAAGAAATTTTTAACTCTGCCAGATTATTATTTGAATTATCCGTAGTTTCAATATTAACAATTTGTGCTATTAATCTTTGATTAAAATCCTCAATCATAAGAAAATCAGCAGGAAGCAGATTATTTTCCACCGGATTATATATTATTTTAGCTATGTCATTTTTTACTTCAAAAAGCTGCATTCCAACCTCTCTTATAGGTTTATAATATGGTTTTAAAATATAATTATTCTTATAAGGGATTATACAACATTTAATTTTCAATATAAATCATGCACTCATTGTATATTTGAATTAGAATTAAAATATGAAAGAACCGATTTATGCAAAATTAGTTGAATACAAAAGAAACGGACTCACGGAACAAGTTCATTTCGGCTTAATTCTTCATATTAATAAAAATGGAATAATACAAAAAATCGGTGAAGATAATAACTATAAATTTTATCACCGCTCCTGTATGAAACCGCTTCAAGCTTCAATTATGTTTGATTTGGAGCTTGATAAAAAATTAAAATTAACACTTGAAGAAATTGCGGTTTGCTGTGCTTCTCATTCCGGAACAAAAGAACATCAAATGTATATTAATAATATTCTGAAAAAAGCAGGAATGAATGAAGATGATTTGCTTCTTGTACCTACCACTCCGCTAAGCAAAGATGAACAAGAATTTTTATTAAAGAACAATTTACCATACAAAAAAATTCATCATAATTGTTCGGGCAAACACGCTTTAATGCTGGCTATATGTAAAGAATTAGGATACAGCACAAAAAATTATAAAGATTTATCTCACCCTCTGACCGATTTAATAGTTTCACAAGTTTGTAAATTGTGTGAGACAAATAAAGATGAAATAATAATAAGCAAAGATGGGTGCGGACTACCCGTTATTGCTACTACGCTTGAACAATTAGGCAGAGGGTTCCTGAATTTATTTTCCGATTACAAATACAGAAAAATTAAAGAAGCTTTTTTAAACTTTCCAATCCTAATCGGAGGTTACGGGAGGTTAGATTCCGAAATAATAAAATCGCATAAAGGATTAATTGCAAAAGTAGGTGCCTGCGGGTTATGCGTAGTTGTTAATATTGAGAAACAAGAATGTATTCTTGTCAAAATAGCCGATTCTGATTATAACGCAAGAACCATAACTGTTTTAGATTCGTTAAAACAATTAAAATGGCCGGAAGCTGATTGGCAAATCTCCGGCCAAGAAAATAACATGAGAATATATACTGTAGACAATGAATTAATAGGGCAAATTAATACTTGTTTTAAACTATCTTAAGCAAAAGTTTTAAATGATTGATCAATATTATCCGACACAGTTTTTTTAACGGAATCAAGTTCTTTTTCAACTGCGCTTTCTTCTGTTTGAACCTGTTCAAGCCTTAATTCCAAAACTTTATCATGTCTTTGTAATTCAGCCATAGAAGCTTCATATTTAGCTTCAGCAGCAGCGTCATCAGAAGTATCTGAGACTTGAGAAAATGCGGTATGTCCTTGCCAAGCTACATTTTCCCATTCTTTTGTATCTGTTGAAGATATCTGTTGAACATACCATTGACCTGTTTCCAGCATTTCCTGAAGATACTCAGGATTCTTACAATTTTTATCAAACAAAAATGACTCATTTTCATTTTTTAAATCTTTGTTCACATTACTTGTTACTGATACAGTAATATTTGAAGTTGAATAATGTTCGCTGTAATATTTTGCAAGATTATCCATATCCCAATTTGACATTTTTAGGGTATCTTCTTCTGATAAATCAGGCATATATTTTTTCATAAAAGCAGAAGTTGAAGTAAAACTTTCAGTAACATCTTTACCTTCTTCATCTTTTGATGAAGCTGTGATTGTTTTTTCTTCTTCAGGAACTACAACATTTCCGTCCAAATCAACAAGTCGCATACATAAACCCGAAAACGGATCCTGACTTGTAATTATATCATAAGTCAACCTCTGCACCCCGCCATCAGGAGTTGTTGCTTGCAATATAGTGTTATTCATAGCATCATTATATTCATCAGCAGCCAGCTGAGTTTCTTTTGCAAGCTGTAATCTTTGTTGAGAGATTTGCTGTCCCTCATAAATCAAATCACTCATTCTTGCTGTTAAACAAAGATAACGTCCTTGTGATGCCGCTAATCCCATTTTTTACTCCTTGGTTTTTATTGTTGTATTAATTATGACGGCATTTTTGTCTACTTTCTTAAGTAATTGACTTTATATTGTTACATTTGTTAATATTTTGTTATCAGCCTATATCCCATCTTCCGCAAGTACCGCCCCAGCGTGCTATTATATTATCTGATTTATTTTTCAAATCTGTAGAGGTCACTTCACCTTCAACAATTGTAATTACTTCACAGTTATTTGCACAACCGCTGCATTGGTTTGTATACGAATTGAATGATATTTCCCCGATAGACCAGCCTTTAAATGCGGTTCGTGTATCATTAAATTGATGATTTTCCATAGCTAACAGAGCTGCACCTATAGCCCCCATTGTTTGATGATTTTCAGGAACTACAATATTCAGATTTAATGCATCTTCAAATGCCTTAACCATTCCGATATTGGTAGCTACACCGCCTTGAAAAGTTACAGTAGGCAAAAGTTCTTTTCCTAATGCCAAGTTGCTTAAATAATTTCTGACAAGCGCTTGACATAATCCGTATAATAAATCTTCAACAGGGTAGCCTAACTGCTGTTTATGAATTAAATCACTTTCGGCAAATACTCCGCATCTGCCTGCTATCCTTGCAGGTGATTTTGATTTTAAAGCAAGCTCTCCAAAATTTTGTATGGGAACATTCAATCTTGAAGCCTGTTGATCTAAGAAACTTCCCGTTCCTGCCGCACAAACCGTATTCATGGCAAAATCAGTTACTATTCCATCTCTTAGTATTATTATTTTTGAATCTTGACCGCCTATTTCCAGTATTGTCTGCACGCCCGGAACATAAGTGCTTGCAGCTACCGCATGCGCCGTTATCTCATTTTTTATTACATCAGCCCCAACCAAAGCGCCTGCCAAATTTCGGCCTGAACCTGTCGTCCCGACTCCTAATATATTATATTCCTGTTTCGCTTGTTTTAATAAATTCCTTAGTGAAGTTTGTACCGCAATTACAGGCTTCCCTGCAGTTCTTGTCATAAAGCCGTCTATAAATTTACCGTTTTCATCAACAATAGCTGCTTTTGTCGTAACAGAACCTACATCTATTCCTAAATATGAATTTAAAGACATTAATTTTCCTCCGCAACTCGAGAAATTTCCCTTTTATATATAACACTTCCCAATCTATTACTTTAATTTTACTAGAAAAATAATTATCTTTTAGTCTTAAATTGATTTTTGTAAAATTATATAAATAAATAATGGAAAAAATAACAAATTTAAAGTATCTTTAACATTAAACAAATTGTAATTGAAAGGTTTTTTATGTTTAAATGAACAATATTTTTTCTTTTTATACGAAATATAGAAATCATATTGACGAATATAAGGAATGGCGTCAAAATTTATTGCAGACCAATAATATAAATCCCTCATCTCTTTCCGAAGAATTTAAATCAAAAGCAAAAGCAATTTCAGAGCCTTTACTCTTACTTGACAGTTATGAACACGAAAAAGCGGAAGATTCAGAAACTTTTTTCCAAACCTATAATATTGAATTAATGTCAATAGCCGGTATACTATCTTCCCTTCCGACCGCAATAACAAAAGCAGTACCTTTACTTGAAAAGCACTCAGACAAAAATAAACTTATTAAAAAGACAACTAAAGCACTTAATAAATACAGCAGTACTCAAATAAGTATTTTAGGCAAGACTATTCCCGTCAGTAAAGCACTAACATTAATTACAGCTGTCGGAAGCGGTTTATTTTTCGCTAAAGGTATAAAAAATTCAATGCAGTCACAGCTTGGTATTATCAGAAAAGCAAGCTTTGACGCTACTCAATCAATTTTAAATGATACTAAAATATTCACTCAACTTAATGATGAACAAGAAAAAGAAGTTAATTCAATTGTTCAATATGAAGAAAAAAGGAAATCGGTTGTTGATAAACTTTCCGACAGAGTAAACATAAGCTCTTCTTTTCAGGCAGTTGCAGACTATAAACAGTCATTACAAGATTATGAAAAACAAAAAGATAATTATTTGAAAAAATTCAATACTGTCTCTGATAATAATTTAACTCAAAATCAAACTGAAAAAGCAAAAAATGATAAACAATTTTTCACTAACCTTATAAAAAATGTAGAACACGATGTTTTGGAAGATTTAAGGAAAGTTGAAACAATTTCTAATATTTCATACTCATCTCTTTTTACGGGTGGTTTTTTGGAATACCTTATAACGGATAAACTCGCTGACGCTCTAAAAATACAAAATAAAGCTTTAAGATTGATTATTAAAATCGGAGTTCCGCTTTTTACTTATTTTATTTTAAATAAAAATATATCTAATCTGGAAAATAAAGTTATATGTGCTACAAAATATAAACACTTAAAACAATTCAGCGAACATCCGGAAATATATACCGTTGAAAAAGATAATAAAAAACAATCATTTATTGATTTTATAAAAACCACATACAAAGATTTAAAAGATTATGAGAAATTTTCTCAAAATGAACTTCCTAAATTAAAAGCACGAATAGATGCAAAAAAACAAATTCAATATTCTCCCAAACAAATGGAAGAAGCAGAATTACTTAAAACCAATACTCTTAAAGTTATAAATAACCAAAGAGAACATTTATATGAACAATCAGTAGGAATAAAATCATTATCAGAAACTATTCTTGGGCCTTTAGATATATTAGCAACAGCAGCAGGCGGAGGAATAGGACATCATCTGTCGAAAAATCTTTCAAATAAAAGGATGTCAGCGTTTATGACAGGACTTGGTGCTGTAATCGCATTTATTCCTGCGGCTTTTGTTGAAGCAAAACTTACTAAAGAACAGAAATTATCTGAAAAAATTGCTTCTATGCTTGCAATTAAAGATATGCAGGATGAAAGACTTTTTGCACCCGATAGAAATGTTTCAAAAAATTATTCTAAAATTCCAAACATAAACCCCGACATTTTTAAGGATTTTACTTAGCATTCAACGGAATTGCAACTAAATTTGTATAAAATATTTTTTCTTCAAAACTATCGGGAAGATTATGCCAATATTTGTATATGACATAACCGCTATTCTGAAGCTCTTTTACCACATGTTCCGCTTCATTTGAAGTTTTTAGAAGATACGGATATATAAATGGCGATTGTATATTATTTCTGTTTATATTCAGACAATTTGTATTTCCGTATTTGTTATGAAAATATTGGAATTTTTCAAGCCGTTGTTTTTGTTCCGATTCAAAATCCATATCAGAAAATATATTCAATGTTGTATCTGAAATTATTTTTATATCTTCACCATCAAGCCGATTTTCATTTTGGCATATTTCTTTATAATTCAATAAATGAGAACTGTATTTATAATCATCTTTATGTAAAGTCATATCAATAATTTTGGAGGTATATAAAAACGCTCCGTTTTGAAGATAGGGAAAGAATTTTCTTAATGAATAAAATGATGCAATACCTTTTGGCGGTTCATAAAAAGCATGAGCATTGTCGATAATTAGATTTTTATATTTTTTTACAAGCTTATTTACTATATCAGAACATATTCCAAAATAATTAGGATAAAGTATATAAACATTTTTAGGCAGTTCTTCAGGTTCAAAACTTCTGTTAATATGATAATATATTATCTTACAGTTTTCTTTTTTCAATGAAGTTCTGACCGAAGCACACAAGTAATACGGTATAAAAATTTCTTTTATATTGTACGCTCTTACAATGTATCTCAAACAATTTCTTGCAGTGTTTAATTTTATAAGCGAATAATTCATGCTAATTTTCTATGTATAATTCCTCAATATTGTGAAGAGTACCGCCTAATTGAGTCGGATGCAGATTTTTTATTTTCTTTCTTACTGCTGTTATTGTTAAAGGGGAATACAGATAAATAAACGGTCTTTCATCATATATAATCTGCTGGTATTTATCATATATAACTTTTCGCTTATTATAATCAAGCTCTAAAGCACCTTGCTCAATTATTTCATCCAGTTCTTTTTCCCAAGGAAGAATTACATCTTCTTTATCACCTTGAAACCTCATATTAAACAAATGCAAATGACCTTTTGAATACAATACATTTTTACCGCTGTGCGGTTCCAAAGGATTCCCCGTTAATCCCATTAAGACCATATCCCAATCGGATGTTGTCATCATTTTACTTACAAGCGTATTAAATTCAATAGGTTTAAAATTAACTTTTATACCAAGCTCTTTTAAATCCTCCTTAACCATTACTCCAAGAGCTTCACGTTCCGTTTGTCCCGCATTTGTATACAAGTCAAATTCAACAGGATTTCCTGCACTATCATGCAACAATCCTTTATTATCCTGATAAAACCCTGATTTTTTAAGCAATTCTTTTGCATATACCAAATCTTTTTCATGCCCGAGTGCCAGTTGTTCATTTAAAAATATTGAAGATAAAGATTCTGCCGTATATAAAGGCTGAGCGACTCCATTTGCTACATTTAAGACCATGGTTTTTCTGTCTATTGCATAATCTATTGCCGTTCTAAAATTTAAATCATTAAACCATTTCTGTTTTATAGGATTTACATAGTATTTTCCGTCTTTGTTTTTTCTTGTATTTAAATTAAAAGCTAAAAACATTGTACCTGTATTAGGGCCTAAATTATATATTTTAAAATCAGATTTTTTTTCTTTTTCTTTAAATCGAGGCAAATCCTTACCCCTAACGGAAATAACATCCAATTCTCCAGATTCAAATTTTAAAATTTCATTATTTAAGTCACCGACAATTAATATGACATATTTATCAATATAAGGAAGAAGCTGGCCATTATCGTCAACAGCATAATAATTAGGGTTGCGTTTCATTACAACACGCTGAGCCGGAACATATTCTTCAAGCATAAATGCACCCGATGAAACAATATCTTTAGGATTGACGGTAGTCGATAAATAAGAATCAAAATATCTTTTCCCTTTTTTAACCGCATTAGCGTATATATGCGCAGGTGCAATTTGAGTACCCACAAACCTTTGAAACGGAGCAAACGGCTTTTTTATTTTAAATTCGATTGTATACTTATCAATTTTTTTTACTTTCGGATATTCTCCGTCTATAAGTACGGAATCTCTAAGCGAGGTATTGCCATAACCTGCTAAAATAATATCATTCCATGTAAATAATACATCATCGGCAGTAATTTCTTTACCGTCAGACCATTTAACACCTTTTCTCAGTTTTATTGTATACGTTTTTAAATCATCGGAAACAATCATTTCTTTTGCTAAAGCGGGAATAACACTGCCGTCATCCGGGTCTGTAGTAAACAGAGGGTCATACAATAAATCTCCGATTTGAGAAGATGTAGCGTCTTTTGATACCCACGGATTAAACGTTTTTGGCCCTTCACCTATTGTTGATATTACTATTTCCCCGCCATATTTACCAACCGGAGAACGTGACATTCTATACTCTACTCCGTTTATTAATTCGGTTCTCGGCTGTTTGTATTCATACTGATTACTGTTTTCATCAGCTACAACAGTCTTTGTTTTCGTATTTTCATCTTCTGTTCTGTCTATACGAAAACAAGCACAAAAAACAACAGCAACAAAAAATAATATTAAAATTAATTTTACGGATTTTTTCATAATTTTAGATTATCACACCATGTACATAATAAGAAATTACTCAATCGGTTCTCCATACAGGCACCAGGTTTGCGCTTTTTTTATTTTTACGTTAACAAAATCGCCTATGTTGTGTTTATCTGATTCAAAATGTACTATTTTATTATTATCTGCTCTGGAATTCAGATTAATTTTACCGTCTTTCTCCATTTTTCCTTCTATAAGAACTTTTAATACTTTTCCGACAAATTTTTCATTAGATTTTAAACATACCTCTCTGTTTTTTTCGTTGAGTCTTTCAAGGCGTTTATATTTCACATCTTCAGGAATAAATTTATCGACCATTTTTCCCGCTTTTGTAAATTCTCTCGGAGAATATGCTGCCGTATTTGAATAATCCAGTTCCAATTCCTCCATAGCTTTTAAAGTATCCGTAAATTCTCCTTCTGTTTCAGACGGAAATCCTGCAATAAAATCACTTGTTATTGTAACATTTTCAAATCTTTTTCTTATTTTTGAAACTATTTCATAATATTCTTCTTTTGTATAACGTCTGTTCATTTCTTTCAATATTCTTGAATTTCCCGACTGCATGGGGATATGAAAATACTTACAGACTTTTTCGCATTCATCAACCGCATTTATAAGGTCATCCTTAATATCTGACGGATATGACGTAACAAACCTTATTCTGAATTCTCCGTCAATTTTATTTATACTTCTGAGAAGATTAGCCAGTGTTATATTATTATCATTCAAGTCTTTGCCGTAGCTGTCAACATTCTGCCCAAGGAGGGTTATTTCTTTATATCCTTCTTTAATTATTTTTTGAGCCTCTTCAATTATTTCATCAGGTTTTCGTGAGCGTTCACGGCCTCTTGTAAATGGAACTACACAGTATGTACAGAAATTATTACATCCCTCAATAATCGGTATCCAGGCATTTACGGATTCTTTTCTTATAATATTAAAATCATTTTGATTCTTTATTACGGGTTTATTTGTTATTGCACAAACTTTTTCATTATTTTCAATTTTTTTAATTAAATCGGGAAGTTCATAAATATTATGAGTTCCGAATACTAAATCAACGTATGGCGCACGTTTTCTTACATTTTCTTTATCCTGCTGTGCAACGCACCCGCATATCGCTATTTTAAGGTTAGGTTTATCTTTTTTCCTTTTTCCCCATACACCTAATTGGCTGTATGCTTTATCCGCAGACAACTGCCTTATTGAACAAGTATTTATAATTAATAAATCAGCTTCCTTTTCATTTTCGGTTTGAACATAGTCAAAATGCGAGAGAATACCCGCTATTCTCTCAGAATCCGATTTATTCATCTGACATCCGAGTGTTTCTATATATAACTTTTTCATAAAATTATTATACTTAAAACATAATTTTTTAGTTTTTATTCGTATAATTTTTTAAGTTCTCTTTCCTGCCAATCCGGAGCAAATTCCAAGAACGGTTCAAGATATTTTTTTATTTGTACTTTTGTTAATTGTTTAGTTCGTTTAAATATTTTTACGGTTTCTCCGTTTTGAAAAGTTTCAGTCATTACTTCTTTATAATTTTTAGCTATACCCGTATTATTCATAAACATTTGGTGCGTAGCTGTTAAAACTTTGCTTAACTCTAAATCATTAAATATCCCATGCGGATTAATAAATATAATATAATCAGCATTTACTTCCAGTCCATGAAAATCAGAATCTAAAATAACTTCAGATATTACATTATTTTTTGCAAAATCACTTTTAGGGTCTAAACTTCTTAATTGATAATATCCTATTGAATTATTCAGTCCGTATATAGCCACTTTTATATTATTATCCTTTTCATATTCTGATTTTAAGTAATTATACATTTTTTCAACTTTTTCATAATCTGCCGATATATAAGGATAAGAATATTTTGAAGGAAATAAATGTAATAAAGAATGATTATGTTTATCCCACACAAAATATGTGCCGAAATTTAATATGTTAAATAAAATAAATAAAACCAAGAATAAGGATTTTCCAGTTTTATTTTTTATCGTATCTGAAATTTTATATACTCCGTATGATATCAACAGCAGAAGCATAGAAGCAATAAATAGATAATGATTTATCCAAATATATTGATTATGCATAAATACAATATATAAAAGAGTGTATATAATTAGATTAAAAGCGGTAAATCTGACAGTATGGTTTTTAAAATAGTAAACAGTGCCTATAACTGCAAAAGCAAGTAATATTATTCCCAAGTAATCAATAAAGACAACCATCCATTGATTATATCCGACCGTATAAATTGCTCTTTCTGCATTTTCTGCACCTTCAAGTATTCTTTTTACATAGCCTCCCTGTATAATATATGCCATAATTCCGATGAATGCAGATATCATACCTATATTTAAGCAAGAAAAATAATTGAATTTTAATATATTTTTTATATTTTTAGTTTCAATAACTGATAAAATAAAGTTTTCTAACAGCATAGAGAGTATAAACGACAATATTACAGTAGAATACCATCTCCGCATTAAAAAAGACAAATACAACAGTACAGAAATTAAAACAACATTTGAAAACGAAAACTTATTTTTTAAATCTGATTTTAAATAAATAATAAAAGCAACAAGCACACTTACCATACCGCAGATATCAGGAACTCCCTGAAGCGAACACTGCCAAAATGCTGTAGATAAAAATATGCAAGAACAAACGGCAATTGATAATAAATTACCTTTTTTTTCATCCGGCATAAAATACTTATTAAATATAGTATATAGCAGCATCATGCAAGGAAACATAAATACTATATTCACAGCTGTGATATAACCGAATCTGCTTTCTTTGAATATAAAATAAAATGGTAACAGGAATATATTCATAAAAGGATTTCTGTTCAGGTTATATATTTCATACTGCATTTTTGTAAGGAAATCCCCTATGTTATCAATAAACAACCTAGAATAATCATAGAAGAAAAGATTTTGTTCAACTTTATCGCATATATAAATCGGCGTTTCCAGCCTTATAAAGAAATAAACAAATGCTGTCATAAATATTAAATATAACACCAGCAGAGTCCATTTAATTTTCAAATTCATAAAAAATACCCATTATTTTGTTATACAAAAAAATAATAACAATAATGTTTCAAATTATCAAAGAGATTTTTTATTTTTCGGATTTTCTTTTAATAATCCTAATTTATTTAGGTTATCAATTATTAAGAAATTAAACTTTTTTGCTTCGTCTGACTGAAAGTTTTTAATGCCGTTAATACGAAATAAATTTTTAACATCAAGCTCCGTTAATCCTGTATATTGAGCTATTCGTGAAGCAAAAAGATAAACATTAATATATTCTTCATTATTTTTTAACGATTCATAATTATTCTTTGATGCTTTGATTAAATCATCATTAAGACTTAAAAAATACATATTGTGTTGTTTTATTTTATAACGTTTAGTAAGTATATTTTTGAAAAATTCAAGCGTTCTTCCGCTATGAGTAAAATCATAAAACAAATAAGATTTATCGGAATCCGATATTTCTTCATTAGTTATACCTTGGTCTTTTAAAAAATCTCCATATTCATCAAACCCATTCAGCCTTCTCATAACAGCGGAAACACAAGTAAAATCTCTTAAACCGCTTATAGGCAGGTATTTTGTTTCTATGCCCATAAATTCAAGAACTCTTGCTAATCCTGCCGGTGAACGGCCTATAGAAACAAAAACATATTTGTCCTTTCCGTATTTTTCATCAAGATATGTTTTTAAATTTAATGCCGTATTAAGATTATCTTCCGCAACATAGCTTGTATCAATATCTTTCTTACAAACATTCCTTAATGCTTCCAGTTCTTTTTCACTAAGATTTCCGTAATTTTTTATTGAAAATTTTTTTGTTGAATTAAATATTTTTTGTGCAATTTCATTTTCGACGGCAAATTGAGAAACAAAAGTATCACCAGCTTGATTGTGAGGAATAAATGGGCCGGTTATATTTTCATTTTTTGAAGCAGTAAAGCTTTTAACGAAATTTATTGTATTAATTGCACTTATTTTCATACTCTTAAAAAAAACCGTAAATATTTTTTTTGCTTGACTTTAATTTACGTGATATACTTGAAAAATAAAGGAGATAATTATGACAACATATGTAAAAGCAAGCCATATTTTAGTAAAAACAGAAGAGGAAGCATTAAAAATTAAAGAAGAAATTGATAACGGAAAAGATTTTGCACAAGCGGCAAAAGAAGTTTCTTTATGTCCTTCAAAAGCTAACGGAGGAGATTTAGGATATTTCAAAAGAGGTCAAATGGTAAAAGAATTTGAAGATGCTGTTTTTTCTATGGAAATAGGAGAAATTTCCAATCCCGTAAAAACTCAATTTGGTTACCACTTAATTAAACTAACAGATAAAAAAGACTAATGAATAATAATCTTATCGAATATTTAAAAGAGTTTCTATCAAAAAATGATATTAACGGTTTAATAATAAATTCAACAAATGAATTTTTAGTTGAATATAATATGCTTGAAATGAACTCAAGATACAAGCTTACTGATTTTTCAGGTTCAACTGGTGACGTATTATTTACTGCAGATAAAATATATCTGTTTGTTGATACAAGATATCATGAACAAGCGGCTAATCAGGTTGATTCAAATTATATTGATGTTGTTAAAATGCCGTTAAATCAAAGTTATATTAAAGCATTAAGTGAAAAGATTACCCCTTACAGCAAAATTGGAATTATCGCAAAAAAAACATCTTTAGCGCTATATAATATGCTTGAAGAAGAAGTACAAAATAAAAATGTTTCTTTTAAGCTGTTAAATAATGATCCCGTAGAAGAATATACCGCTGATTCTAAGCCAGATACGGAATACAATGTATTTAAGGTAACGGAAGATATAACAGGATTAACTCCGGATGAAAAATTTAATATAATAAAAGAATGTGCAGGAGAAAAATTTAACATAATTATAACAGCCCTTGAAGATATAGCATACATAACAAATTTAAGGTCTTATAATTTTTCTTACAGTTCCATTTTTCCTGCAAAAGCTATCATGACAGAATCTGAAGTACAAATATATTCTGACTGTAAATTACCGTCTATAGGAGAACATTTTAAAGTATTCCCGCTTAATAAATTCGAAGAAAATGTTAAAAACATTCAAAAACAAGTAATTTATACAGATGAAAATCATATAACGGTTTTTGATTATAACCTTATAAATAAATCAAATAAAATACTTTCTTCTCACGTCAATTTATTTAAAACAATTAAAAATGAAAATGAATTGAACCATTTAAAAGAGTGTTTTAAAAGAGCGGATGATGCATTAAAGGTCTTATACAAAATGCTTAACTCCGACACCATATACTCGGAATACGATTATAATGAAGTTTTAATCAAAGCGATGGAAGAAAACGGAGCATTATCATTAAGTTTTAAGCCGATAGTAGCAGGAGGAAGCAATACATCAATAATACATTATTCAACCCCCTCAAAAGATAAAATGATAGAAGACGGTGATTTTTTATTGGTGGATTACGGCGGATATTATGAAGGCGGACTGGCTACGGATACAACAAGAACCTTCGTAAAAGGAAACCCGTCAGATGAGCAAAAGAAAGCATATACAGCAGTATTAAAGGCTTTTTTAAATGCATATTACAATAAATACAATAAAAAATCTTCTTACTATGATATAGATAAAATAGCAAGAGAAACTATTGCAAAATCGATTTCGGAAGACTACGCATTTGCTCATTCAACTGGACACGGAGTAGGTATTTCCGTGCATGAAAATCCTCCGAGAGTATCTTCAGGGAAATCTTCAAAAACAAAAATACAACAAAACAGCGTATTTTCTATAGAACCCGGAGTATATAAAGAAGGATGGGGCGGTATCAGGCTTGAAAATACTGTTTATGCTTCTTTGGAAGATGATACAATTGTTATGAAATCATTGTCACATTTTCCTTTTGAAATAAAACTTGTAGATTTATCAATGATGAATGATTATGAAAAATATTACTATATGAAATGGCAGGCGGATGCATGCCTATTATAACCGTTTCCAATAATAAAATTAAGGAAATAGTTAAACTTCATCAAAAAAAATACAGAGATGAAACAGGCTTATTCATAGCAGAAGGAATAAAAGCCGTTGAAGAAGTTTTAAACGAAAACATTGAAATTGTTGATTTGTTTATTCTTGAAGATATACAAAATAATAATAAGTACTCCGGGAAAATAATCCCTGAAAATATAATGAAAAAGATTTCAACAACAAGCAGTGTATGTGAAGCATTAGTTGTAGCAAAGAAAAAAGAAATCAGCAAAAAATCATTTAAAGAGTTAAAAAAAATAGCGTTATTTGAATCAATAAGCGATCCGGGAAATTTAGGGACAATATTAAGAAGTGCATCCGCATTCAAACTTGACGGAATTATTTTGTTTTCCGACTGCGTGGATTTATATTCTCCCAAAGTTATACGCTCTTCAGCAGGAAATTTTTTCAAAACACCCGTTCTTACAGTTAACACTATATCAGAATTAAAAGAATTATTTCCCGCTCAAAACTATATTTCCACAGCTCTTTCAAAAGGAAATAATATTTCATTAGAAGAATGCAAGGTACTTGATAAATATATAATTATGTTCGGCTCTGAAGCAAAAGGCTTGAAAAAAGAAACTGCTTCTATAGCAAAAAAGAACATTAAACTTGATATGAGCAATAATGTTGAATCTTTAAATCTTTCTGTAAGTGCCTCAATAATATTTTATGAATTATCAGCAAAACAAAAAACAACAGTTGAGTAAATTCTAAAGACAAAATAAGATATAATAAAATGATATATACATTAGTATATATCATAAATTTAATATTGACTGTATTATAGACTAGGTCAAGGGAAAACACGCATTAACATTTTGTAATATTTCGTTTATTTTACTAAAGTTAATTAGTAATTATTCCGATAATTAATATAGTTAATTTGTTGTTAGTTTTTGGAGTAAAATTATGAATTCTAAGTTGCAAGCCGAGGAAAAAAACAAATCAGATTTAACAAAAATTTGCCAATCTGTCTCAAATCAAAACAAAGCAATTAATTTATTCAGTATTTATGTTGAATCAAAAATTTTAAAAAAGACATAAATTAACATTTATTAAAATATTATAAGCAAAATAGTTGTTTATAAAAAATATTAACGGGAATAAATAAGATATAAGAGAGCAGAAAAGAGGATATATCGTCATGGACCTTCCAATGGAAAAAGATCCGATAGAAAAATTAAAATACTTAATAGGGAATTTTAATTCTCTAAGGAGTAATATTGACTTATATTCTAAGTTTATAAGAATAAAAATTGATGAAAAAAAACAAGTAAAATAATACATTAATCCGGTATCGCACATAGTTAAGCATACCGGATTAATATTATATTCAAGCTTTTAAGGCTCTCTAATTAACATTACTTATCGAAAAATTTTATTGTATAAATATTAAAATAGAAATTTTTTTTTGCTATTATTAATGTGTTTTACATTATGAGAGCAAAAATATGTTAAAAGAATATTTTTTAAATATAGTTAATGAAGCTATAAACAAACTTATCAAAGAAAATAAAATCGGAGAAATGACTTGTAATGACAAATACAGTCTGCAAGTTGAAATTCCCAAGAATAATCAATTCGGAGATTTTGCGGTTAATATATCATCACTGGCGAGATATGCAAAAATAGCACCTGTTAAAATAGCAGAACTTATTTCTGCTGAAATACAAAAGACCGATTTTGAAATAAATATAATGGCAGGGTTTATAAACTTTAAATTACAAGATAAAGCACTAAACTCTATAATTTCCGAGATATTGCAAAAAAAGCTTGATTACGCAAAGAATAATCAAGGTGAGAATAAAAAAGTAATACTTGAATATGTAAGTGCAAATCCTACAGGCCCTTTTCATATCGGACACGGCAGATGGGCGGCTATGGGCAGTGCGTTAGCTAATGTTATGAAGTATTCCGGATATGATGTATATCAAGAATTTTATATAAATGATGCCGGAAGCCAAATTCAAAAACTGGGCAAATCATTATATATTAGGATTTTAAAAGAATTAAATTTTAATATTGATTTTCCGTCTGATGAAGAAGAAGCTAAAAACTTTTATACGGGCGAATACTTAATTCCCGTAGCGAAAAGCTTTATTGAAGAAGAAAAAGACAGAGCAAAAGAAATAAAAGAAAATTACAAAGGAGAATTTGATTCCGAACAGTTAAAATACATATCAAAATATGCAAGACTAAAAATGCTAAGTTTACAAAAAGCATTACTTGAAAACTTTAACACACATTTTGATAATTATTTTTCCGAATTAACCCTTCACGAATCGGGACAAGTTAAACAATGTATAGAAAAGCTCAATAAGCTTGGTGTATTGTATGAAAAAGACGGAGCATTATGGTTTAAATCATCCGATTACGGAGATGACCAAGACAGAGTTATAAAAAAATCAGACGGAGCATATACATATTTAACTGCAGATATAGCATATCATTACAACAAGCTTCAAAGAGGCTTTGATATATTATTAAATATATGGGGAGCCGACCACCACGGATATATTCCCCGTATGCGTGCTTCAATAGAGGTTTTAGGATATAATCCCAATTCTCTTGAAGTGTTACTCGGACAGCTTGTTAATTTGGTTATAAACGGCGAAGAAGTCAGAATGGGGAAAAGGACTAAAATGATTACCCTTGATGAACTGATTGAAGAAGTAGGTGTTGACGCAACAAGATATTGGATGATTATGAGAAGTATTGATACAACTCTTGATTTTGATATAGAACTTGCGAAATCCAAAACAGATGAAAATCCGGTATTTTATGTTCAATATGCACACGCAAGAGCCTGCTCCATACTAAGACACGCCAAAGAGGAAAAATATGATATTATAAACAATAAACAAGAAAATGCTCAAATAAAAGATTTTGATGAAAAAATAGAGAATATGAAAGTTAGTGATTTCGATATTCTTTGGACTTGTAACGACGAAAAAGTATATGAAACAACAAAAAGATTAATTCTTAAATTGGAAGAATATAAATCAGTTGTACAAAACAGTGCAAAAAACAGGACTCCATATTTAATTACAAAATATCTTCAAGAACTTGCATCAAATTTTCATCAGTTCTACACATTTTCAAAAGTGCTTGTTGATGATGAAAAACTAATGACAGCTAGACTTGCAATAGTAAAAGCAGTCATATTAATACTAAAATCAGGCTTGACACTAATTGCAGTACAAGCACCAGAAAAAATGTAAAAAATCAAATATAAACACTTAAAGAATAGTATTTTATAAAAAATTTATAGTATAATAACTATAGCAATTTATGCCATTGATAAAGTAGATTAGCGGAGGAAGTCTTTTATGACGGTAAAGGATTGGTTCGAACAACGTAAAGAAATGCAGATTGCAAGAAGAGCCAAAGAAACTCAAATAGATGACAGTATCGGTAAATTATGGGTTAAATGCTATAATTGTAATTCACAATTATTAAGAAAAGATGTTGAAGAGAATTTAGAAGTATGCCCAAAATGCGGCTACCATTTTAGAATAAACGCACGAACAAGAATAAATCAATTGTTTGATGAAGGAACATTTGAAGAATTATTCGGGAATATTACAACGGCAGATCCGCTTAATTTCGTTGATACCGATTCATATAAAAAAAGAATTGCACAGGCGAAAGCAAAAACAAATATGAATGAAGCGGTAATAACCGGGGTCGGCGAAATTGAAGGGAATAAAGTTTCCGCTGCGGTTATGGATTTTGAATTTATGGGCGGTTCAATGGGAAGTGTTGTCGGCGAAAAAGTTACACTTGCTATGGAAGAAGCACTTAAACGTAAAATTCCCATGATAGCT
>CANROV010000018.1 GCA_947632315.1 Candidatus Gastranaerophilales bacterium | reverse complement strand
AGCGGTATTTTTCTTACATAATTAGGAGTATCAATATTAGCTATGTTTTTTGAATTTATATCTAATCTTGCGCCGTGAACTTTTAAACCGTCACAGCCTATATTCATCGCACTAAATATACCCATTAACTACCTCCCATATTAATTACCGTTTTCATTTCCGTAATAAGAGAAGTCATTCTTCTTGTTGCTATTGTATATAATACTGAATTTTTCTGCATTTCCGTTAATTCTAATGCAGGATTTACTTTTTCATCAGATGTTTCCACCATAACGGGTGACGGCCCCAATTTAGAAGCCAGCTCTGTTTCCAAAGGATTATATGTTCCTTCTAAATATTGAGAAAAAGATATATCTTTTCTTTTATAATTCGGAGTATTCATATTCGCAATATTAGAAGATAAAGCCTTATGTCTTTCGGCTATCAAATCTAATGCTTGAATTGTTCTTCCCATCGGATTGTTAATTGGTATCACCTAATCACCTTCTTTATTGATTTAATTGCATTACTTTTGAATACATATCATTGATTGTTTTCATTATTTTGTTGCTTGCCAACAAGGAAGCATTAAGCCTCATTACTTGGTTTATTTCACCAAACATATCAACATTTGTATTTTCAATATTACCCTGTTTGAATTTTGTATGAGTTTTATCCAATACAGGTTCTCCTGACGCTTCGGTAATAAAATATTTATTATTATCTCCTGCTTTTAAACCTTCGGGATTCAGGAAATTAACTAACGGAATTGTTCCTAAATACTCACGTTTTGTACCGTCATTAGAAAATATTTCAACATCACCGTTAGGTTTTATTTCTATATTTTCATAATTAACGGGAACCTGAATTCCGTCACCTACCAAATAACCGTCATTAGTAATAATATAGCCGTCTTTATCCAGTTTAAAAGAGCCTTCTCTTGTATATGTTACGGAACCTGTAGGAGATGTAACAGGAATAAAACCGACTCCGTCTATTGCAACATCAAATTCTCTATCCGTTCTTTGTATGGCGCCTTGAGAAAAATCAGTTCTTTCCACACCTGATAATAACCCGTTTTCACTTAATATTTGCTCAAATCTTACCGATTTATAACCATTCGTATTGTAATTTGAAATATTAGAAGAAATATATCCCATTCTTTCAAATTGAAGCTCGGTATTTATTATTCCTTTATTTATAATTCCTTGAAGTGTTGTCATTTAATTATCAGCCTCCGATTGACGAAATGGTTCTTTGCAGTATTGTATTTTGTATTGTATATAATTGTCTGTTTGCTTCAAAATTCTTTGTATAAGGAAGTGCTTCAAGAAATTCCGAAGCAAGATTAACATTTGAATATTCATTATATCCCTGGCGGACATTAGGATTTAAAACAAAAGTGCCGTCTTGGCTGACAACAGATAAAGTACCAGCCGTCTCAAATTTTCTTGTTTTAGCATTAAGTACTCTTACAACGCCATCTAAATCAATAGTTATTTCATCAAGTTTTTGAGGAACAACAGGTAAAATTAACGGTGTTCCCATGTTGGTAAGCACCTTTCCGCCGTCAAGAGTTAAGATTTCACCATTTTTATTCATCTTAAATCTTCCGTCTCTGGTTAATTTTATACCTTCATTTGTAAGAACCTGAAAATATCCTTTTTCAGCCAAAGCAATATCTAACGGATTACCCGTAAGAACAAGCCTTCCGACAGTATCATCAGTGGTAGTTGAAATAGCATCTTCACTAATATATTCAGCGAAAGACGGAACTACGGGAATTTTTCTTTGATACCCGATTTTATCGAAACCTGTTATATTTTCATTCGTGATTGCCATAAGCATGGTCTGCATTCTCATAGCACGAATATTTTGTATTATTCCATTATCAGTATAATTTATTCCACCAATGAACGTCATACATTTACCCTTTTTTTTCTTTCTTAATGATAAACTACTAAAAGTCAAAAGTACCCGTATTTATGATGGAAATATATGATTTTATTTAAGACTTTCTACGTCATATATATGAATTTTTAGTTTTATAATATTTTATATGGTATGATATTGAAGTATAAAGTCAATTAGCAAATGATTATGGGATTAAAAAAAATAATACCGGTTGTTTTAATATTTTTATTATTTAATTGCAGAGCAGAAGCAATTAAAATCGGTTTGCAAGTCGGCGTTAAAGATGTAAAAATAGCAGCGTCAACTCCGGCTGAAATTTATGATATATACAACGATAAAGCTTTATATCAAATACGGCCGATGAAAATTTATCAATTTAAAGTTAAAGACAATGAATTAATTGTTAATATTGACAGAAAAGATATCAAATTAAATACAAACCAAATATCTATAAGGACTATGAACCCGGGGTTTTTATGTCAAAAAAGAGCTTGGTATAGAGGTAATTTTTTAATATATAATTTCGGAGGAACAATAACTCTTATTAATAATGTACCGTTAGAAGATTATTTAAAAGGTGTAGTACCGTCCGAAATGCCGTCAAGATGGAATGAAGAAGCACTTAAAGCACAAGCAATAGCTGCAAGAAGTTATGCAGTCGCTACAAAAACGGCAGGTAAACACGCTTCAAAAGGATTTGACCTCGTTGACACCACTGCCGATCAAGCATATGGCGGTGCAACAGCAGAAAAAAAATCCACATCAAAAGCTGTTGATGATACAAAAGGTATTGTTCTTGTTCAAAATATGAAAGTTATTCCGACATATTATCATGCCAGTTCGGGCGGGCAGACAAAAGTTTGGAATTCCGGAAGTTCTTTCCTTCAATCTGTACCTTCCTTTGATGCAGGTATGAAAAAGAACGGGCATGGAGTAGGAATGAGTCAGCACGGGGCAAATAACATGGCCGAACAAGGTTATAATGCTTATCAAATACTAAATTATTTTTATAAAAATTTTAAATTCGCTAAACTTAGTGATAAATGGGATATATAAAAATGATTAAAAATTTATTAAATAAGATTATAAGGAAAAAAAATATTAATTGTTTGTTAATAACCCCGCCTTTATTAGAACCGAGAACTCCATACATAGCTATGCCCATTCTTGCAGGTCAATTAAAAGTTTATGAAAACGAATTTAAAGTAAAAAATCTGGATTTAAATATAAAATTTTTCAGAAAAATATTAACAAAAAACTATTTATTGCAAACAAAAAAAGTATTGGATGAAAAAGCTGTAAAATACAACATACAAGAAGCAGAGTTTATTATTAACAATATAGAAAACGCTGTTCAAACATATAGTGAAACAATTAACAGAGGGTCAAACTTTCATAATTCAGAAAAAATAATAAATTCAGCTTTAAAGTTTATATCTTTAAAATATAAAAATTTTAACCTTGACACATTAAATAATTTTGAAAACTGTTTTACTGATTTTAACGAAGATTACCAATACATAAAAGAAAAAACAACTAATAAAGAAGATAACATATTCTTAGAATTTTTTGAAGAAATTATAAACGAAGAAATAAAAAAAGGAAATTACGATTTAATTGCAATAACACTACCTTTTATCGGAAATTTAATCCCTGCACTGACATTATCCGGATTACTAAAAAAAATGACCAAAAGTCATATTGTTATTGGAGGTAACTTTATTCAAACTAATGATATATTAAATAATCCTGAAATTTTAGACCTGTATTGTGACTCTATTTTAATCGGCGACGGAGAAGAATCAATAGTTCAACTGGCAGAATCTGTCAAAAACAGAAGCATTGACCAAAATATTAACGGAATAATATATAAAAATAAACAAAATAAAATAATTAAAACAGATGCTAAACCGTTAAAAAATATAAACAGCCTGGCACCTATGTCTTTAGACGGAATTAATTTAAACGAATATTTATGTAAACGTCCAACTTTTTATTTTATAATTTCAAAAGGATGTTACTGGGGCAAATGTACATTTTGCAGTTTAGGCCCTAATTTTTTAATTCATCCGGAATATATTTAGTCCAATCCTTTTGCAGTTTATCAATAAAGTTATGGGCATCAATAACATCATCAGTTGTAATAGGCAGAGGACATTCTTTTATTTCAAGAGGAGTTTCATCTTCTTTTACATCTAAGACATCTATACCTAAAAATGCAAGCCCAAAGCTTTTACCACATTTACTGCATTTAATTTTCAGCACTAATAAATCTTTTTCCCGCCTTTTTATTGAAATTGAATTTTCATCAAAATCACTTTTGCAGGAGCTGCAGCACATATTTGAAAAAAGTTTTACTATTTTTGATTTATCCATATTTATTATTATATTATATACTAACGTTTAATTTTTTTTAATTTTGGGTAATGTATAAGTGTACAGATAGAATAAAAAAGGAATTGTGTTATGGATGGTCTCTACTTATTATTGTTTGGTGCATTAATGTATTTTCTGCTCATTGCTCTTCCGTCATTATTTGAGAAAAAAGGAAATGCACACTAATTAAAAAAATTTATCCCGCATAAGAACACGGCTAATAAGTCGTGTTCTTTGTATTTTCATACTTCCTATACTCTTTCCGTACATTTAATAGGACTGTTATTAATACTAATTGTTCCTTATTTTTCTTCCCACAAGGTATTATCTTTTGTATCTTTTAAAACAATGGAAATTGAATCTAATAAATTTCTTACAGTATCAGCAACAGCCCAATTTTTCTCTTTTCTTGCATTGTTTCTATATTCAATGATTTTATCCATTAAGCTATAACCTTTCAATAATTTATCATTATCAGAAAGGAAATCCATTTTATCCACAATAATATTTAATCTGGACTGAAGTTCTTCTTCGGATAATTTTTCTTTATCTATTCTAAAACCTAATACATCAGCTAATTTTAAGAGAATTGAAGCATATTTTTTTGCGGATGATAAATCTTTTTCCGCAACAGATTTATTCGCTTTAGTAACGACATCAAATATTACTGCAAGTGCTTTAGATGTATTTAAATCATCATCCATAGCTTCAATAAATAATTTTATTTCATCAGAATCAGATACATCAATCAAATTCTCATTTCCTATGAACCTAAGTATTTCATTAACAGCGGTTTGAATACGTTTAGCGCCTGCTCCGGCGCCTTCAAGTGCTGTATCACTAAATTCAACAGGCATTCTATAATGATTTGTAAGAATAAATAATCTTATGGTATTAGAGTCATAGCTTGATAATAAATCGCCTATAGTAATAAAATTTTTCAGAGATTTAGACATTTTTTCTTTATTTATTGTAACGAAACCGTTATGAAGCCAATAATTAACAAATTTACAGCCGTTTGCACACTCTGATTGAGCTATTTCATTTTCGTGGTGAGGGAAAATCAAATCAGCTCCGCCGGCGTGGATATCTATATGTTTACCCAAATATTTTCTTGACATGGCACTGCATTCAATGTGCCACCCCGGACGCCCCTTGCCCCACGGAGACGGATAACCGAATTCTTCATCTTTTTTCCACAATGCAAAATCTAACACATCTTCTTTTATTGATGAAGCTTCAACTCTTGCTCCTGCTATTAAATCCTCAATAGGCTGTTTACTTAATTTCCCATAGTCTTTAAATTTTTTTACACGGAAATATACATCTCCACCCACTTCATATGCATATTCATTTTTAATTAAATCTTTTATTATTGAAATCATTTCACCTAATGTTTTTGTCGCAAAAGGTTCAACATCGGGTTTTAAGACATTTAATTTTTTCATCGAATCTGCAAAAATTTCATAATATCTTCTTGATATAACTTCAGCTGTTGTATTCTCTTCTTTTGCTTTTTTTAAGATTTTATCATCCACATCCGTTATATTTCGGCAATAAGTAACATCATAACCTCTGAATTTTAAGTATCTGTATAACATATCCCAGGTAATATAACATCTTGCGTGGCCCAAATGAGGATAATCATATACCGTAGGCCCGCATACATACATTGTTACTTTATTTCCATCTATTGGTTTAAATTCTTCAATTTTGTTAGAATATGTATTAAATAATTTCATAATAAAAATCCTTTTTTATTATCTTACTACAAATGTATTTTAATAAAAAAGGATTTTCGGTAATAATATAAATTTTTATTCTTTATAAAGAATTAAGGTATTATAATCTGAAGGCAAAATTTGAATTGGAGAACCATCTTCTCTTTTTAAAGAATATTTATCGCCTTCTTTTACAACAATATACTTAATTTCAGGGTTATTTTGATTAATAAATTTAGTACCTTCTTTAAGCCCATGGTGTAAACCTTGTTTTGCATTACAAGAATCAACCGCAAATTGAACCTTATCAAGCATATACTCATCTGCTTTTCTTGTCATAGGTTTATCATAAGGGGCATTTGCACCCGAAAGATTATTAAGGATAAGAACTACAGAATCATTATCATTATATCTTAAGAATGCTTGAACATTACAGCTTAAATCTTTCGGATTTTTTTCAACGGGAATTGAAACCGTAGCGCCGTCATTTAATGCACTCAATTTAGGATTTATTTCTTCATTTCTTAATTCTGAGATTTTATTCATATTATCATAGAAATTTTTTATAAATCCGTATTTATCGTCATTAAGCCATTCCCAGTGAATAACATTTCTGTTTTGCTGATGATAATTTTTAGCCTTTGATTCATAACCTGACGCTCCAACTCTATCGCCTGCGAAATCGGTAGGACTGCCCGGCAGAACCGTTAATAATTTATACATGGAATAAAATCTGTCATAAGCAGGTGTTAATATTGATTCTAAAACTTTTGCTTCTATTTCACTCTTATTTTTAAAACTTTTAGCATTATCAATATTATTTTTTACATTTTCATCCATTTGCTCAATGACGCTTCTTATGGCGATTTCAAAAGGTCTTGTACCGAATGCGGAAGCATCAAATTTTTTACCTTTAAATGTTCCTGAAGCTAATTCACTTATTGCTTTTGAAACAGATTCTTTTAATTGTTCCTTATTATCAATATCAGGATTAGAATCTATAACAGAATCAAATGCATTATTTAGTCTTTCGCCCATAGCAACGGCCATAGATTTTACTTGTGAAAAATCAATTTCATTAATATTTTTTCTTAAACATTTTGCAGCTCTTAATTTATGCTCATCACTTGAAAAATCAGAATGGAATAGATTCATATCCAAACCTAAACAATGAAGCACTCTTGGTTTATCATGATTTCCGATAAATGTATAAGAATTTATTACACCGTCATCAGGACTTTGGAACAAGAAACCGGGATTATTATATGTTTCTTCAAGCCAGCCCTGATCAAGTTTATTTCTTAACTCATGATTTTCTTGTTTTTCACTCATCCAATTTTTATTACCTGTTTCAAAAGAAGCTCTTGCAAACATTTCTGGCAATAAAGAGAAGAAATAATTATAATTAGCTACTGTTGTAATACCTGTAGACTCAATGAATTTTCTTTCTGCGTCACCGTCGCTTGAGAATATTTTATTATTTTCATTTTGGAATAATTCAGAAAGGTCTGTAATTTCTGCTGTTGTATATGAATGAGGATTAATTGCCAAAACAGCCTGATTAAACTTACCCCAGAAATCAGTAACATTATTCCAAGCCTGCGTCATAGAATCGCCGTTTGATCTGACAGCTTCAATTGCGGCAATATCTTTTAAAGCGTCTATTCTCCAGCCTAATCCTGATTCTGTTCTGTCAATAATCATTTCTGCCATTTTAAAATCATTTAAAGAACGTTTTTCAAATCTTTTAGAGATTTTCTCAGAGAGTGAACCAATATTTTCATAAGCATTTTCAATACCTTTATTCAAAGCGGAAACAACAGTTGCCGCTTCTTTTTCGGGAGAAAAGTTATCAGCGTCAAACGGTATGCCTAATGACTGAATAGTAATATCATCAGCATTAACTTTAGTAAAATCAAATTCACCGTTATCATTAATTTTTACATCAGCCTTAGGATTTAATGCTTTAACAAATGCATATCTGGTTAAATCAGGAATAATTTCCGAAAGGACATACTTCCCGTATTCGCTGACTTTAGTGCCTTTAGCGGTAATGCTTCCGTCAGAATTGATTATACTTCCTTCCTCAATAATACCGTCAATACCTTGAACAACCTCTTGAATAAACGGAACAATTTTATTTGCATAGAATTTTTCTGCCTGATTATAGACAACAGAATATTTCCTAGGCAAATTAGGATTATGAGCTTTATACAAATCAAATCTTGAAACACCAAGTTCATTTTCAGTATTTGGTTTTTTTGCGATGTAAGGTGATGTTAATACTCCAAGCATATTTACTGCAACAGGTAATGTTTCTAACGGAACATCCATTGATTTTTTTAGGATATAATCAGATAAAGTATAATCATTTAGATTTATATCCTCATCTGAATTATAAATAGCATCTGTTTGCGGATTTATATCATTTCTCATATCATCATCATAAAGTCTTTTTAATGAATAATCGCCGTCAAGAACATTTTGAATAACTTCCGTATCTATATTACTTAAAACATCTTTAGGTAAAGACTTTGAAGATTTTAAAGAATTAATTGCTTGAAGATATGAATCAGAAGTATCTGATTTACCGGCATGGGAATCGGCAACAGATTCTGATATATATTTTAATAAGGTATCAGAAGTTAATTGCGTCCAATATTTGCCCATATTTAAAGCATATTCTCTAACGGCCAATGCGCCTTTTTCAAAATCAGTCTGTGAGGACGGAGTATTATAAAATTTGGAATCATCTTTAACGCTTCTGTAGAAATTTAATTTTGCTATATCAACATTACCATCCCAAAATTCAAGATTTTTTGCTTCTTCTTTTGTAACGACAGAAAAATTTTTAAAGTTTGCAAGCTGTTTTATTACATTAACATCACCTAAATTAACTGTTCCTTCTTTTGTCATGGTGCGTTTCAAATTCATAACCAATTCTTGAGGACTAACTTCGATAGGGAAAGGATAAACTGCGTCATCATGTTTTGTAATATCATAAATATTATCTGTATTTTTATTACCGTATGTAGTTAAATCCATAACAGAATCAGATTCTATTTGTTCTTTTGTTGCTAATCTGTCGTCATAGAATTGAATATAGGTAGGTTTTTTAGGATTGTAGCCAGGATTTTTCAAATTAACTTTTCCATTTTTCGACACCGAAAACGGAGCATTAATAATTTTAATTTTTGTATGTTCGGTTTTTGAAGGGATAATACCTAAGCCGATTCCGTCAGAGGCTCTAAACATATTTTTTGAAAATGAATCATTACCTTTTCTAAGGAATTCAGACATATGAATACCGCCGAAGCCTTCATTAACCAAAGCAGCGTCAGCAACCCAGCTAATACCATTTTTAAATAATTCTATTTGAAGTTTTTTAAAATCTTCTTCATTACCCAATGTAGGTGCTATTTGATAAGCATTTTCAGTCCAATACAAATGGGAAGATATTGTATCTTTTGTAAAAGGAGTACCGACTATTCTTTTTACACCTTCCGCTTGAAGACTCGGCAATTTTTTTATCACGCCCGTAAGATTATCTTTAATTTCCGGAGAATCGAGTCTTTCCATAATTCCATATAAATTTCCGCCTAATTTATTTGCGTGAGTTCTTACATTATATAAAACCTGTTCTCTTAAAGTTTGACTTAATGTAGGCTTGCCATCAACATTTTCTATACCCGGATAATACAAATCAGGCATTATTAATTGCATTGGGCCATTTTTTTCAATTGAAGCTCTATTATTTAATATTACATTATATTTATTTGAAGTATTTTCTTTATCGAAAATACCTATTACCGTACCATTATCATATGCGTATGATACCTTTTTATCGGGAGATTTTTTATCCGTAAGTTTAAATCTATATGCAAATCCCAAATCTTGATTTATATTGACAAATTCGGGAGAGGAAAAATCAACAGAAACTTTTCCGTCATTCATCGGTACGGAACCTGCTTTACTTCCCTTTATTTTTAAGTCACCGCGTCTGTCTCGTTCTATATTATACAGTTCTAATTCACAATCATATTTATTTGAATCAAATATATAGTAAAAATTATGAATATTATACCCTTTTTTATCAATTACTTTTTTATGACCTGCAAAAGACAAATTCTGAAAATTTAATTTATTCCCTTTAATATTCACTTTTTTACTCCTTTATGCATGCAGAGATTATATTATTTTAATTCCTATAAATACTTTTTATTGCTTTATTTTAATATTTATTTTAACAAATGTTTACATATATTTTCGTAAATTTTTGTAAAATTTTAAACTCAAAATTACAAAAATAAGACAAATAATATTTATGTTTTGTATTAGTTAACTTAAGGTAAGAATATGGCTAATATTATTAATTCCCTAACATTAAATACAAATAACACATCAAAAAATGCAGTTGAAAAATTTAATTCTTTTAAAAAGAATTCCCAAGTTATAACTGCCCCTGATAGCTTGCCAAAATATTCAATAGATAAAATACTGTCTCAGCAGGATGAATATAGAAGAGGAATTAAACAATTAACCAATAAGCAGAAAAATAAAGATAATTTTTTACCAAAAATAGTTTCGGTAGTAATAGCAGGAACAATCAGTTTATTACTTATGAGGAAGAAATAACCATTTGGGAGTCAGGATGAAAATTCAATTTTCAAATATAAATACACTTAAATTCCGAAGTAAATTACTGACACAAAATCCCGCCTATCCGCAGGAGAAGGGCATTTTAAAGCCTGCGTCTCAAAACGGCAGTAATGTTGAACAATACTGTAGTGGTTTATCGAACAAATATACAGGTAATATATTATTTGGCAAAGGGGTACTTCCATCAAAAACAATAAAGAATAAAAAGGCACAATCCGTTCAAAACAGCGAACAGAAAAAGGAAAATAATCTGAATTTCAGACAAGCATTATCGTTAGGATTAAAAGAATATTTTGATGAAGACATACCCGAATCTGCACTAAAGTCTATAATTACTCCTGATGAATTTCAAGAAGTATTAAAGGAATTCAATCAAGAAAACTTCACAGCTTCACAAGAAAATCTAAAATCAGGAATATATAAAGCTGATCTTGATTATCAAAGTTGTTTTTCAAACGGAAAAAAGAATATAACTGATATATTAGATAATGTATCACAATTTGCAAACAAATATTATTTAGAAACAGGGAATGATTTTTATTTTGCTCTTACAGACAGGGATACAACCGAAGGCTTGAAGCATGCAATCAGAATAATAGGAAATTATCCGTACAGATTTAAGCACGTTAAATTTATACCCGGCATGAAAATGACATTCGCACATGAAGCACCTGCTTCTTCTAAAATCGGTTTTGAAAACAGCGAAATGTTAGTTTATGGAATAAATCCCTTTTCTGAAAATCTTGAAGAGTTTATTACAAATACTTTAAAAAAGCGGAGAACAACCGTTATAGAGTTTATGAAAAAGGTCAATGAAATATATCCTGAATTTGCTTACAGCATAATAGAATTTGCCGAACAAAACAGGCTTAAATATGAAAAAGACTTTACTATTTCAAACTTATACTGGAGAGCAAGAGAATATGCAGAAACAAAAGGAGATACCGCTATTACGGGTATTGAACTTACTCCTGAAGATATTTTAACCGAATCTGCCAATATCATTCAAGAACTGCATGAAGTTAAAAAAGGTTCTGATGAAAACGGTTTTTCTCCAATTGACACAACTTTAACGGAAGATACAGAATTAAATCAGACGATAAAGGGGATATTTAAAGAATATTCAACTCACTATGATGAAGAGAAAAAGAAAGTAGTTTCTTCAGCGGAAAATCTTTATAATGAAATGATTGAATGTTTTTCGTCAGAACCATATAAACCGGTTCTTTGTGTATGCGCACCTTATTATCTTTCACATTATTTCAACGAAAAAAAATCAAAAAGATTCCCTAAAACATTAAGTTTTATAAACAATTTACGCCGACATTCAAACGGTATGTTAAAAGCATTTGAGTCTGTTGTACCAAGTTATAATTTAGATCCTTCAATTAGAGAAGAGACGATAAAAACATTTAATGATTATATAAGGTCAAAAACTAAATTATTAGAAACAGGCGGAAGCTTTAATAATATAAAATCAATGTCTGTTTAAGTCATAAGTAACAACAGCGTCATTACCCTGTTCGGAAATATAGAGAACATCATCTTTAATATATAGGAAATAAGGCTTGGAAACATTACCCATAAAGATACTGGCACTACCGCCTTTTGTAACTTTCAAAATATTATTTGCATCAAAATTTGCGACATATATATTATCATACTTATCTATAGCTAAACCTACAGGCCCATTAAGCAGATAATCTTTTAAAAAATTAGACTGTTTTTTATTTTTATCCACTTTTACTATTGAGTTATCACTATAACAAGCTACAAACATATTCCCTTCTGAGTCAACTACCATGCCCGCAGGTGAGTTAAAGTTATCAATAAGAACTTTTTTACTTTTATCGGATACCGTCACTTTTGAACGTTCAATTTTTTGTGTCTGGTTGTTGAACTGTTCTTGAGCGTCATGCATTAGCTGTTCAACAACATAATAATTTTCATAATCATCAGGAATATATTTTAAATATTTTATGGCAAGTGAGTAATTCTGGCGGTTATAAGAAATTTTTGCAGCTTGTAAAATCGAATCATAATCCGAAGGATTAAGAGCAATTACTTTTACATACGCCTTATATGCCTCATCATATTTTTTCTGCTTAACATAAATACCGGCAATATTATAATAAGCGTCATACATATTAGGGTCATAAGATAATGCCTTATTAAAATATTGAATAGCGCTGTCATATGCTTTAAGCTTTGTCATTTCAACACCTTTTGAATATGCTGAAGCAGCCATAGCTTTTGCTTCTTCCGTCACTTCCTCATCTGTTTCAGAAGCGAAACAATAGCTCATGCCTGTAAAAGCAATAACAACAGTAAACAATATAAGAATTTTGGATATAAATTTTTTCATTTCACCAACATTTTTGACGGAGTACTATAATTAAATTGTACAGCTTCTTCCAACTTAAAGGCAACATTTAAAAGTTTTGATTCATTTAAACAATTTGCCTGTAATTGCAGTCCTATAGGCATAGAGTCTTTATCCAAGCCTACGGGGATATTAATTGCGGGTATACCTGCCAAGTTTGCCGTAATTGTAGCGATATCGGTCAAATACATACTTAACGGATCTTCAATTTTTGAACCTATATCAAATGCCGTATGAGGGCAGGTAGGAGATAGCAGGACGTCAACTTTTTCAAAAGCTTTATCAAAATCATTTTTAACTAATCTTCTAACCTGTTGAGCTTTTTTATAATACGCATCATAGTATCCTGAACTTAAAGCGTATGTACCGAGCATAATTCTTCTTTTCACTTCGGGGCCGAAGCCTTGCGCTCTGGTTTTAACGTACATATCATATAAATTTTCTACGTCTTTAGCTCTAAATCCGTATCTCACGCCGTCAAATCTTGCCAAGTTAGAGCTTGCCTCAGCTGTAGCTACTATATAATATACGGCAATTGAGTATTTAATAAGCGGAAGTGAAATTTCTACAATTTCAGCGCCTAATGACTTATACATTTCTATAGATTTTTGAACGGCAGAACTTACGTCATCAGAAAGCCCTTCCGAACATAATTCTTTAATATACCCTATTTTTACCCCTTTTAAATCTTTATTCAGATTGGCAGTATAATCTAAAACAGGCGTATTTAATGAAGTAGAATCATGTTCATCACATCCTGCAACAGCATTAAGCAATAAAGCCGAATCTTCAACCGTTCTTGTGATAGGCCCGATTTGGTCAAGAGATGAAGCGAAAGCAATTAATCCATATCTTGAAACACGGCCGTAAGTAGGTTTCAAGCCAACAAGACCGCAATAGCTTGCAGGTAATCTGATACTACCGCCCGTATCCGAGCCGAGTGCAACAGTAGCTTCTCCGGCAGCAACAGCAGCGGCGCTTCCTCCCGAACTTCCGCCCGGTACTTTTTTAAGATTCCAAGGATTTCTGACAATTTTAAAAGCTGAATTTTCGTTGCTTGAACCCATCGCAAATTCATCTAAGTTAGTTTTTCCTACAACCGGAATTAAATTATTCTTTAATTTTATTGATACGGTTGCGTCATAAGGCGAAATAAAGTTTTCCAAAATTTTGCTTGACGCTGTTGTACTATAACCTTTTAAATTTATGTTATCTTTTAATGCTAAAGGAATACCTGCTAAAGGCGGAAGGTTTTCGCCGTTTTTAATTTTTTCATCCACCTGTTCAGCTGTTTTTAAAGCAAAATCTTTTGTTAAAGAATTATAAGCTCCGATTTCGTTATCCACCTCGGAAACTTGTTCATAAACTGCTTCAACAAGTTCTTTTGCACTTACCTCTTTGTTTAATAATGCTTTCCTTTGCTCTTTGGATGATTTTGTTATAAGTTCACGAATATTCACTCTTAATACCTTTCATGCTTTTTTATTTAATATTATAAATTAAAGATATATAAATTAGTAATAAAAAAAGAAATTGTTACTTTATTTCCAAAAAATTATACGAATGATATGATATAAGAGGATATGAAAGGAATAATAGTGGCAATTATATCTGATAACGACAAAAGTAAACCAAAAAAAGAGAAAAATGAAGATACAAACTCGGAACAAATACCGTATGATATGTCATTTGAAACAAACATAAGGCCCAAAAAATTTGAAGAATATACAGGTCAAAGTGCTTTAAAATCGACATTAAAAATATCAATAGAAGCGGCAAAAAAACGGGAATTGCCGTTAGACCATATTTTGTTTTACGGGCCTCCCGGTTTAGGAAAAACAACATTAGCTTCTGTTATAGCAAATGAGATGGAAACGAATATAAAAATAACATCAGCACCTGCTCTTGAGCGTCCGAGGGATATTATCGGAATATTAATGTCGCTTAAAGCCGGTGATATATTATTTATTGATGAAATTCACAGATTAAATAAAATATCTGAAGAAATATTATATCCTGCGATGGAAGATTTTTATTTAGATATGACAACAGGGAAAACACAAACGTTAAAATCAATAAGGATTCCCATTCCGAAATTCACGCTTATAGGCGCAACAACGAAAGCAGGGGCGCTTTCAAGCCCGTTAAGAGACAGATTCGGAATAATACACAGACTTGAATTTTACACAGAAGAAGAATTAACAAAAGTAATACAAAGAACGGCAAAAATAATTGATACAAAAATTACGGAAGAAGGGGCAAAAGCTATTGCCGGACGTTCAAGGGGGACTCCGAGAATAGCGAACAGACTCGTAAAAAGAGTAAGAGATTATGCCATAGTAAAAACGAATGGTATAATTGATGAAGTTACGGCAAATAAAGCTCTTGATATATTACAAATAGATAAGTTCGGACTTGATAACACAGACAGAAGCCTTATTGAAATAATAGCCGAAAAGTATAACGGAGGCCCTGTCGGTATAGAAACTTTAGCAACAGCGTTAGGAGAAGATGTTAAAACAATCGAAGATGTATATGAACCTTATCTTGTTCAAAAAGGATTTTTACAAAGAACTCCCAGAGGAAGGAAATTAACACCATTTGCCTGCAAATGTTTCAATATAAAAACAGCAGAAAACTTTCAGCAAAGTTTTGATTTTTAAATATTTTTACTTACGGTTAATTTATTTGTTTTCAATTTGTTAAAGAGCTGTAAACTGTTTTTGCTTTTACAAACAGAATAATATTGAACGGTATAGGATTTTATGATAGTATAAATACCGAATTACTATGGGGAGTCTGTATGAATAGCGAAGAAATATTTGATAATTCAAGCTGTATTTATAAAGGGGGGGGGGAAGAAAAGAATAAAGATTTAGAAAATTATAATAATTTAAAAACAGAAGTTCCTAAACATTATAATATTTGTCTTATTTCAACTTATTTCTGCGAAAATTACGGTGCAATACTTGTATCATATGCTGTTAATAAAATTCTTGAGAATCTTGGTTATTCCGTCCTAATGCTTCAAAAGCCATCTTTTATATGGGCTAAAGACTATACAGGTAATACAATTTCAAATATTTTTGCCAAAACACATTATCATTTATCTAAACTATATAAATCTCATACAGAATTAATAGAATTAAACGATATATGCGATAATTTTGTTGTAGGTTCTGATCAGTTATTTGCATATGGAATGAATATAAATTATTCCACTTTAGAATTTGTAAAAAATAACAAAAATAAAATAGCTTTTGCAACATCATTCGGGCATAATCACACAAAAGCCCCGAAGAATATAATTATTAAAAATCAATATTTATTTGACAGATTTAATCATATATCTTTAAGAGAAGTTTCTAAAGAGTTATGTAATGATATTTATAAAATAAATGCCGTTGAGTTAATAGATCCTACATTAATGATTCCGCAAGAAATATATAACCAATTATCAGCAAATATAAATATAGAAATAAAAAAGCCATATTTATTAACATACCTGTTAGACAATAATAAAGAAAAAGAAAAAGAAATCCGCAAGTTAAGCAAAGAACTTGGACTTGAAATAATAAATATAGAAAATTTGGATAAAAGAGAAAGAAAAACATCCAAAAAAGATAATAAATATTATACTCCGGAAGAATTTTTATACTTATATAAAAATGCAAGTTTTATAGTTACAGATTCATTTCATGGCACTTGTTTCTCAATTAAATATAATAAACCGTTTATATCTGTAGTAAATCAAGATAGGGGAAGTTTGAGATATAAATTGTTTGATAAATTAAATTTATCAAACAGAATAATTGAAAACATCCAAGATCTATCAAAAAACAATGATTTAAAAAAGAATATTGATTACACTCAAATAAATAATAAGATTACGGAATATTCTGATTTTGCAGTTACTTGGCTTGCTAATGCTTTAAAAAATAATACATCCCAAGAAAAATTTTCTAATTTTGAAAATTATATTGACATCAAATTAAAAGAAACAGACCTTAATCAATATTATAAAAAGAACAAAAACAGAATCATAACAGAATATATAAAATATAAATTATTATCCAAAATGCATCCTAACAAACAAAAAAGGGATTTTTATTCTCAACAAAAGAAAGCCTATAAAGAAAAAGTAAAAATTATAAGACAGAATAAATACAGAATATAAAATAAGGAGAAATAATGTCTAAAATAAAATATAATACACTGCATTATATAATAGCCCTTTTAAAAGAATATGAAATAAAAAATATAATAGCAAGTCCGGGGAGCCAGAATTCTACATTTAATTTTATATGCCAGCAAGATAAATATTTTAAATGTTATTCCGTAGTTGATGAAAGGAGTGCAGCATACACAGCCCTCGGTTTATCCGAAGAAATTAATAAGCCTGTTGTAATAACCTGTACTGGAGCCACCGCTGCAAGGAATTATATGTCGGCACTAACTGAAGCTTATTACAGAAATATTCCAATAATAGCACTGACATTTTATAATAAAATATCAAACAAATATAATATGGAACCGCAATACACAGATAGAAGCATTTCCCAAAATGATATTAAAGATATTTCTATTACTTTGCCTGAGATTAAAAATAATGAGGATATAATAAGTGTTATAACAAATTTAAATGCGGTATTATCCCATGCTAAATATAACAAACGCCCCGTTCATATTAATTGCCCTTCATCCTTTAATTATAGGAATCAAACTTTGCCCAATCCAAATAATATTTGGCATACAGAATACTTTTATGAAAATTATAAAAAAATAAAAAATGAAATTAAAAATAAAAGAACAGTTATATTCATCGGAGAACATAAAAAATTCGATAAAGAAACAGAAAATACAATATCTAAATTTGCCAAATCGTATAACATACCTGTAATTTGTGACCATATTTCAAATTATCACGGAGAAAATAAAATATTAATATCACACTATAGAATAATAAATTTACCGTTAGATATGAAACCGGAATTAATAATAGATTTAGGCGGAATTAGCGGAATATACGATAAGGGAGGATTGTTCAATTATGCAAAAGAACAATGGAGAATCACCGAACATTATGAATACAAATCAAGACTGAACGGCAGATTAACAAAATTACTAATCGGCAGAGAAAAAACGATTTTTGAAGAACTTGTTAATGACTGTGTTCTTCAAGACAATTATTATGAAAGAATTAAAACTGAAGTAAATAAAATCACAATACCGGATTTACCCTTCTCATTAGCCTTTATAGCAAAGGAATTAGCGAAACACATTCCTGAAAACAGCATACTGCATTTAGCTATATTAAGAGCTTTAGTGAATATGAATTATTTTGAATTAGCGAAATCAATAAAAGTAACATCAAATGTAGGCGGTTTTGGAATAGACGGCCCGTTATCAACGGCAGCCGGAATTTCATTTGCAGATGAAAAGAAGAAAGTATTCTGTTTAACCGGTGATTTAGCATTTTTTTATGATATGAATATTTTAGGCAACAGGCATATTAACAATAATTTAAGAATACTGCTAGAAAATAATAATGAAGGCGAAGCGATGAGAGAATATAATATTTTAGGATATTATGTTAATGATAAATGCAAAGAATTAATATCGGCTTCAGGACATTATAAATCAGGAGCAAAAGGCTGGGCTGAATCTTGTGGTTTTAAATATATGAAAGCTGATACAAAACAAGAGTTTTTATCTCAAATTAATGACTTTTGTAATAAAGATTATGACAAACCCGTTATTTTTGAAGTTTTTACAGATTTTGAACAAAATACAAATGCAAATAATAAATTAGATGAACATTTTAAGAATATTTTTCCGAGAGAAGCCTGCACAAATAAAGAAAGATTTTTTTCTATAAAAAATGAATATCAATCTTATAAAAAATATAAAATTATAAGAATTTTAGGTACAAAATTTAAATTTAAAGCAAAATAAAATTATGAAGAAAATAGATAAAGAAAAAATAAAGACTTGGTTTATTACGGGAGCTTCAAGCGGTATCGGTTATGAATTATGCAAAACCCTTATTGGGGGGGGGTATAACGTAATTGCTGTAGCAAGGAGAGTGCCTGATATTGTCCATAAAAATGCACTATGCTTATCATGCGATGTTACGAAGCCTGAGCAAATTGAATTTGCCGTTAAAGAAGGAATAAAAAAATTCGGAAGAATTGATGTACTTTCAAATAATGCCGGAGTATCAGCGAATATAACACTGGAAGAAGAAACAGTTGAACATATAAAAGATTTATTTGAAGTTAATTTTTTTGGTACGCTTAACACCATTAAAATATTATTACCGCATTTTAGAGAGAATGGAAACGGAACTATAATAAATAACACTTCCATGAACGGATTAACAGGCAGAGCTTATGGCAGTGCATATTCTTCATCTAAGTCTGCGGTTGAAGGATTATCAGAAGTCTTACTTATAGAAACACAAAAATTTTCACGCTGTATGGTACTTGAATTTGGAGCTTTTAATGAAACAGAAATATGGCGGGGTAAATCTGTTGAAAAAAAGTCTGAGTTGAATGAATACAAATATTTAAAAGATTTTTATACATATAAAAATGATG
>CANROV010000017.1 GCA_947632315.1 Candidatus Gastranaerophilales bacterium | reverse complement strand
CAAATTTTGTAACACCCGCGGTATGTCTTACTACATACCAAGAGTCATCATCCATTATCATTTCAACAAGAACATAGCCCGGAAAGATTTTTTCTTCTCTATCCGTTTTTTTACCGTCTTTCATTTTTGTAACGGTCTTTTGAGGAACTTCAACTCTAAAAATTTTATCCCCCATATTCATATGTTCTATACTTTTTTCTAAATTTAATTTGACTTTATTTTCATAACCGGAATATGTATGAACAATATACCATCTCTTTTTCGGAGCTTTTGGTTCTTTAACAGCTTCTTTAAATTCTTCATTCTTTTCTTGAAGAATTTCTTCTTTTTTGGAAACTATTCCTTCCTGTCCAAGTTCCATATCTGCTAAATGTTCAACTATTTCATTATTTTCGTTTGTCATTCTTTACAAATTCCTATCTTATTACTCGTATTTTATACTTATTTGCCCAGCGCCCAATTTATTACTTTCTGTATTAAAGGGATAACACAGTCTCTAAAAAGCACATCTATACCGAATGTATATATTGTAAACAGTGTAACTATAACAAGTACTATTATTGTTTGTGTTATAACCTGTTTCCTATCCGGCCAGGTAATTTTACCCCATTCCGATTTTACGCCTTTAAAGTATGTTACGATTTTTTCCATTATTTTCCTCTATTATAATCCGCGCCCTGAAGGACTCGAACCCTCGACATCCGGTTTTGGAGACCGACGTTCTACCAACTGAACTAAGGACGCTTTTTATAATCCTTATTTCGTTTCTTTATGTAATACGTGTTTTTGGCAGAACGGACAATATTTATTTAATTCCATTCTTTCTTTTGAGTTCTTTTTATTCTTTACTGTTGTGTAGTTTCTTCTTTTGCATTCTTCACAAGCTAGAACTACCATTCTGTCATTTTTTCCTTTAATTCCCATTGTGCTTTCTTCCTTATTATATTACTTTTTATATACAATAGAAAATTATAGAATACAACTTTTTCCTTATATTCTACTTCCTTTGTTCTTCTTTACAGTTTATATCATATACTAAACATATTATTTTTCAAACATAAATTTACATTTCTCAAAAATATTGTTAATATTATTATGTTGTCTGAGAAAATTTAGAGATAATGAACGTTAAAAAGTGAACCGCTGAGCTGCGGCAAAGCGAGTAAACCTATATTGGTGAACAACCCACCGGCTTGAGCAAAAGGAATTTCAAGACACTCATCGGCAAAGTGCAACACCATATTAGATTATATATGATTAAGGAGGTTCTATGACTACTATATCTGTTTCCGATACAATCGACGCTGTTGCTTCAAATAAATATAATAAAAACAATATTTTAGTTGTTTGCATTATTTCGATTGCTCTTTTTGGTTTGTCTTCCTACGCTGAGTCTTTCTTAAAAACAAAAGAAAATTTTTGGTTGACTATTATTATACCTTGTATTATGTATTTCTTTATTAACGGTTATTATGTTATCACCGCTAACAATGAAATTAACAAGAAAGAATCGGTTTTTCCGCCCATCTCCGAAATATCAGATATTCTAAATAAAGGATTTGTTTATTCAATAGGTATCTTATTAATCTCGACTGTTCTTTATTTTATTCCTTTTATTATATTTACCGTCGGATTACTTTTTACTTTTAAACCTTTGTATCAGCTTTTATACTCAGCTGTTAATATTCATTACTCCGCAAATATTAACCAATCATTAATCTTCTTATCGGCAGGATTAATACTTACTTTGGCAGGCATTACCGTTATATTAGTTTTAAGTTACTATTATTTTTGGCCTCTCACCCTTCAATATATTAATTCTTTTAACTTTGAAGATTTATTCAACGTCAAAAAAGGAATTGAATTTATTAAGACCAAAAAAGAACTTTATAAAGCTTTTTTCTGGAAATCCATTCTTTTGTTATTTTTATATAATATTGTTTTTGCTTTTTGTATTCATCTGTTATTTAACCTGATTACTCATTATAATCCGATTGTTGCACAAGGTTTTCAATCTATATTATTAACCATTCCGAATATTTTATATATTTTAACATTTCCAAATTTAATAGGACAACTATTCAATAAAACTAACAAATAAGAGCTAAAAACAAATAAAACATAACATATAAAAAAGCCTGAATTAAAAAATTCGGGCTTTTTATTCAAAACTTTTTGAACATATATAAGCACCTGACCAGCAGTTTTGGAGGTTAAATCCTCCCGTAAACCCGTCTATATTCATAACTTCGCCTATAAAATACAATCCTTTAACTATTTTTGATTCCATTGTCTTTGGATTTATTTCGTTTAAATCAACTCCACCTGCCGTTACTATCTCTGAATAGCTTATTCTGTCTGTTACATGCAGTTTTAAGTTTATCAATGAATTTATAAGTATTTCTTTTTCTGATTTTTTTATTTGAGCTGTTTGCTTTGAACCGTCAATTTTATTTTGGTTTAAAATCTCTTGTATAAAGGCTTCGGGGGCAAAAGTTGAAAACACATTCTTTATTGATTTCTTTTGATTGTTTTTTATTTCCGATTCAATTTCTTCTTTTGTACATTGTGTTAATCTTAATGTTATCTCAAAAGGCAGATTATCATAAGCACTCAAAGAAGATATTTTAAAAATGCAAGGCCCTGTTATAAACTTATGAGCAAACATTATATCTCCGTTACAATTATGTTTTACCGCTATTGTTTTGCACGCCGGCGAAATCTCATTACAGCTGTTTGAATGCCCGTCTTTTAATACTGCCGTATTAACCTCTGCTTCAACATTGTTAAAAGTCATACCCGAAAGTTTATATAAGTATTTTTCTTCTATATCTAAAGCACAAAGAGAAGGTTTTAATTCTGTTATTTTATGTCCTAAACTTTTTGCAATTTCAAATCCTCTGCCCTTTCCGCCTGTTGATATTATCACATTATCAAAAGTATATTCTTTTTTACTATCCGTAATTATTTTAAATGTCTTACCCTCTTTTATTACAGACTTTACATTTTCTTTTACATAAGAAAAATTTGAAGTGTTCAGATGTTCTTTTAATATTTTTACTGTTTTTACTGCACTTTCAGAAACGGGGAAAACTCTTTTATCCTTTTGAACAAAAGTTTTTATTCCCAAATTTTCAAAAAGTTTTCTTGTATCTTTTTGAGAAAATCTTGAAAAGACAGATAATAAAAACTTCTCGCCTCTTGGATAATTTTTAACAAATTCTTTTAAATCTTCTTCAGCATTAGTAATATTACATCTTCCTCCGCCTGTTGGAAGAAGTGTTGTAAACGGTTCTTTACCATCGAATGCAGTAACTTTTATGTACGGATTTTTTGTAAGCAATATACTTGCTAAACCGCCTGACGCACCGCATCCGATAACTCCTATAGTTTTATATATCAACTCTTGTTCCATAAAGAAATACGTCATCTAATGTTTCAAGTTCTTCATGAAGTTGAAGCAGTGATTTTTTATATTTAGGATGAACATAATCAGGAATTAATTCCAGCATTGGTACAAGTGCAAAAGCTCTTTCATGAAAATGCTCGTGCGGTATTTTTAAATCAGGCTCATTTATAGTTAAATCACCATATAATAATATATCAATATCTATTTTTCTTGCTTCATATTCTTTTGTTGAAACCTTTTCCCGCCCCATTTGTATTTCCGTATTTTTACACAAATCTAACAATTCACGGGGTGAAAGCTTCGTTTTAACTTCTAATACAATATTCACGAACCAATCAAGATTTTTATTTCCCCAAGGTTCTGTTTCATAAAATGCAGATGAACGAACTATCGTTATCATTCCCGATTCGGTAAGCCGTTTCGCTGCCTGCTGTAAATAACCTACCTTATCACCTATATTTGAACCTAAACACAAATATGCTACTGCCATATAAACTCCTTAATTACATTGTATTATTATTATGCCGAATTTACAAGAAATTTAGTTTTTTAATTAATATTTGTAATAATATCTCAATTTTTGAAATTAATAATTAATCAGTTGTGTTACAATTTAGCTATGTTTACAGGTCTGATTGAAGAACAAGGAACGGTTAAAAATATTAAAATTACGGCGGAAGGAATGGAACTGACCGTAGTTTGCAGTATAGTTTCCGATGATATTGACTTAGGCTCCAGTATTTGTGTTAACGGCGCCTGCCTTTCCGTTATAAGACTTGAAAATAATGAAGTCACTTTTCAAGCTTCTAATGAAACTCTTAAAATTACCAATTTTAAATTATTAAAAGTTAATGATAAAGTTAACCTTGAACGTACACTTACCCTTAACAAAAGAATTGACGGACATATTGTTTCGGGTCATATAGATTGCACCGCAGAATTTATCGGTTCTAAAGATGACGGATTCTCTAAACAATTCTTTTTTAAAGTACCCGATAACTTTTCAAAATACATAATTTACAAAGGTTCTATCGCTATAAACGGAGTAAGCCTTACAGTTGCAAGTATTAATAATAATATTTTTTCCGTAGAACTTATTCCGATTACGCTTAAAGAGGTTAATCTTAACATTCTTAAAAAGGGCGATTTAGTTAACATTGAGACCGATTTATTTGCAAAGTATGTTGAAAAAATTTTAAGTTCAAAAGATAATACAAGTAAAATCAATTATGGTTTTTTAGAAGAAAACGGATTTATTTAAAATGAGTGAAATTAAGTTTAATACAATAGAAGAAGCAATTGAAGACTTTAGAAACGGGAAACCCGTTATAGTTGCGGATGATGAAGACAGAGAAAATGAAGGTGACGTTATTGCACCTGCTCAATTTGCCAACGCAAATATAATTAACTTCTTAATATCAGAGTGTAAAGGAGTTCTATGTCTTGCACTTACAAGAGAAAAAGCTGATAAACTGGGATTATCAGAAATGGTAAGCAACAATACAGACCCCAAAGGTACGGCATTTACCCAAAGTATTGACGCAGTAAAAAAATATGGTGTTACAACAGGAGTCAGTGCTTATGACAGAGCAAAGACCATAGAAGTAGCTGTTGCAAATGACGCTGTCAGCTCTGATTTATCAAGACCCGGTCATGTATTTCCGTTAATAGCACGTAAAGGCGGAGTCCTTGAAAGAGTGGGGCATACGGAAGCTTCTGTTGATTTGGCTCGTTTAGCAGGACTCAACCCGTCTGCCGTAATTTGTGAAATTGTTAATCCTGACGGTACAATGGCAAGAAGAGATGATTTGGTTAAATTCTCACAAAAACATAACCTTAAATTTATTACTGTTGCTCAATTAATTGAATACAGATTAAAAAAAGAAATGTTTATGGTTCGTGAAGCTCAAGCTATGCTTCCGTCAGACTTCGGCGATTTCAAAGTGTACGGCTACACAAATAAACTCGGAGGTGTTGACCAGATAGCTATAGTTAAAGATGACGGAACTGATAAAATTCCGATGGTCAGAGTCCATTCCGAATGTTTAACGGGCGATGTATTTCACTCAAAACGCTGTGACTGCCAAAATCAATTGGAATCAGCTTTAAAATTAATAAATGAATACGGAAAAGGCGCACTTATTTATATGAGAGGACACGAAGGAAGAGGTATCGGACTTGTTAATAAAATAAAAGCCTATGCGCTTCAAGAACACGGACAAGACACTGTTCAGGCTAATATATCACTCGGTTTTCTTCCTGATTTAAGAAATTACGGTATAGGCGCTCAAATTTTAAGAGATTTAGGTTACACTAAATTTAAACTTATTACAAACAATCCTACTAAAATTGTTGCACTAAAAGGCTACGGACTTGAAATAACCGAAAGAGTCGCTTTAAAAACTCCATTAAATAAGTATAATGAAAAATATATGCATACTAAAGTTGATAAAATGGAACATTTAATTGATATATAAAGTGAGAGATTATGGCTAATTTAACTATATATAAAGTAGAACCTTATAACCCAAATTATTATAAATTACTTAGCGGAATTTATAATGATTTTAGACGAAATGCTTCGGCAGATTACAATTTTGAACTCGAACCGATTGACTATGATAACTTTATTAAAAGTATTGAAAAAGGCTTATTAAACTGCCTTGTTCTCTTGGAAGATGAAATACCTACAGGATTCTTGGTTTATACTACTTTAGTTTCCGAATCTCTGGAATTAAATATTATTCACTGCATAGGAAATGAAAATATCAGCACCAGATATAAATTAATGCTTCAAAAATTTCTTGAATTAAACAAAGATATTATGAAGGAAAAAGTAGTAACATATCCTATGCTTGGAAAACAAGCTTTTTTTGCTTCCGAAATAGTTAACTTAGGATTTAAAACTGTTAATACATCAGTTATGGCATTCGGATTTAATGATGTAAAAGCGATAAATAAATTAAAAGAATCATCTAATGTTAAATTACCGGAAGATTATTATATTACCAATTGGAAAACACTATATCAAAAAGACGTTGCCGGAATAATACATCAAGCATTCAAAGATTCTTATGACGCACTTTTTGACCCCAGATTTAAAACAGAACACGGGTGCCGTGATATATCGGAAAAAATAATAAACAATATTTACGGACTATTTTTACCTGATATAACAAAAGTGTTAATCTATAAAAAAAGACCTGTAGGCATTTGTTTTGCAAACCGTACAAACAAACAAATAGCTAATATTCCTATTGTTGGTATTTTAAAAAAACATAGGAATTTAGGATTCGGGAAATTATTACTTAATTCACTTTTAAATGATTTAATATCCACTTCCGTTTCCGAAGGCTGGAGCTTAAAAGAAATAAATGCAAGCTGTGATTCCGACAATATGTCTTCAGTTAATATGTATAAAGCTAACGGTTTTACGGAACAATATACTTATCCTCAAGCATATTTTCCGCTTTTAAAAAATTAATTATTGCTAAAAACAACTTTCATCGTTGCCAAATTTTTTATTGATAGCATTTTATGCTTATTTTTTTGTTCTTCATTTATTTCAAAGATTCTTATCATTCTTTGAATTTCATTTATTTGTTTTCTCGATGATAATTTATAAACATTTTTAATAGGTTCGCTTATTGTTCCTAATATTGCATTTAATTGTTCTTCGTTCATATTATCTCCGTAAGATATGGTCTAAACCAGATTCTTTCTACACTTATATAAAGTATTTTTGTTTTAAATAATTGCTTTTTTATTTAACAAATGTAAAAAATTATGTTACATTTATTACAAAGGAGATTTCTTTTATGATTATTGATAAATTAACCAATGCAGATAAATACATCACATTACACAAAGATTTTAAATTAGTTTTTGATTATTTAAAGACTCACGATTTAAGCGAGTTAGATTGCGGAAGACACGAAATAAGAGGTAGTGAAGTATTTTTTAATTTACAAGAATACGAAACCAAACCATCTCAGAAACTTGAAGCGCACAAAAAATACATTGATATTCAAGTGTTAGCTATAGGTGAAGAATATATGGGCTATACAAATATTGATAATACAACCGTCAGTGAAGAATATAATCCGGAAAAAGATGTTGAATTTTTAAAAGGCAGTGTTGATAAACTTAAAGCCGATAATAAAACGTTCTTAATTTTTTACCCGCAAGATGCCCACATGCCCGCCTTAGCAATAGATTCACCAAAACACGTTAAAAAGGCGATTTTCAAAATACATATATAAAATAAATAAGGATAAATGAATATGGTATTACAAAAACCGAATATACCTAACGTAGGGAAATATACATATTGTGCTTCTCAGCCCGTAATTTGGAACAAAAGAACCATTATTGGCAGTTTTGTTTCTATCGGTTCAGGCGTAAGGCTCGGTAACGGAAATCATCCTTTAAATTTTTTGTCTACAAGTCCTTATTTATATTTAGACAGACTAAAATTCAAATCCGAAAACCCCCCCCCCCGCACATAATGAATTTGAAAGGCTCGAGCCTGTTATTATTGGTAATGATGTTTGGATTGGTGATGAAGTTAAAATACAAAACGGCGTAAAAATAGGAGATGGTGCAGTTATTGGAACATCAGCTCTTGTAACAAAAGACATTCCGCCCTATGCTATTGCCGTGGGTATACCTGCAAAAGTCATGCGCTATAGATTTAATGAAGAAATAATCCAACAACTTTTAGAACTTAAATGGTGGGAATTAGATGATGAAATAATTAAACAAATTCCCTATGATAACATTGAAGAGTCTATTATTTTCCTAAAAAGCATAAGAAATATTTAATTTATTTTTTATTCATAGGATTCCAGGTATCTTTAGCATGAGAATTTATTAATTTCATATAATATTCTTCTTTATAATTTAATAATTGAATTTGTTTTTGTAATTCTGATAATTGCAACTCTGCTTTTGTTTTTGTTTCTTTTATTAATTTATACCTCTTTGAAATTGTTGAATCGCCTTCTATACAATATTCAATGTATTTTTTTACAGATTTATTATCAAGTCCGACACTTCTAAGGCATTTAACAATCTTTACCCACTCAAGGTCATTTTCTTCAAAAATTCTTATGTTATTTTTATTACGTTTTACAAAGGGGAAAAAACCGTTTTTTGCCCAAAATCTTAATGTGTGTTCTGATATATTTAATTTTTCGGCAACATTTTTTATTGTATACATAATCTACCTCCGGCGATTAATTATAATAATAATGCCTGACAGTTACTATCAGGCAAGTTATTATATTAATTTTTTATTTTTTATTTTTTATTTTTGTATATTATCATTCATAATATCAAAAGCGGCAAGACTTGAAGCAGGAATATCGACACTGGCTATATCAGGGAATAAAGTCGGAACTTCTATCACTTGCTTTATTATTTCATACTCTTCAGGATTTATTTGTTCTTTTAATGCGGCAAGTTCCTTCTCCATTAGTTTTACGGTTTCTGCTAACTTGGAATTGTCAGGATTATGAATAAGTTCCGTATAATTCTTATAATACTCTAAACCTTTTGTTTTATATTCTATAATTAATTTTGCTTTGTTTATTAATCCAGACATATAAGTTTCCTGCTCCGGAGTTAAAGTACCTGCTTCTTTCATAGCATTTAATTTTGCAGTTAAATTATCTATTAAAAAATTATTTCCGTTTTTCTGTGCAAGAACTTCTTCGGGACTGAATTGATATTGATTAAATGCTTGATTAGAATGAAACAATCCATACGTTTCGTTTAGTCTTGAATTACCTTCCAGAGAAGTAATATTATCTATTAGTGATTGTTCCGCTCTCAACAAATCATCTCCGGATAATTGGGGAATATCAAGATAACGAGGAGGCTCATATTTGTTAGATTCTAAATTAATTTTTATACCGGAAAAAGCTCTATACCTTATATTATGTGAAGTACAATAATCGTTTAATACTTTTACCGCATCATCAAAACTGTCATATTGCTGAACAAACTCAGGGTGCTTAGATAATAATGCATTTATTTTATCTGTCATATCAGGTAATGATTTTTTTACATATAAATTTTCCTTGGCAAATTGAGCAAAATCAGCTCTCATTGATTGTGACATTTTAGGTGGATCCATCATCTCAGGCCCAAGCAATCCGCCTGTTTTTAATATTTTCTCATTTTCACCATTAATTATTCGGCTTATTAATTGTTCCCTAACTATTTCATCTGCCCTTTCCTGCGGAATCCCCGCTCTTAACAAAGCTTCTTTACTGTGTGTTGCTTCATGCATAATGATATCATCCAGTTCAAATACACCATTTTTATATGCTTCAGGATTTAGGGTAATTACATGTCCTTTAATATCATATTCACCGCCTAAGCTTATATCTCCTTTTTCTATAACTAATTGAGGTCTTTGTTCTTCAGAAATACCTAATTTATCAAATACTTCTTTATATACTTTCGTTATTTCCGCTTCTGTCTCTTCATCCGTAAGCGAAGCTCTTCTTATTCCTTCGGCAGATTTCTTAAATTTTTCTTCTCTTGTTATAGATTTTTTATTTTCTATCTCTTCTTGTTTCGTTTTATATCTTTTACCCTTAAAATAATCAGCCAATTCAGTAACTCTTGTTTTTATCATAGAAGGTTTAAATTGTGCAATAACAGCCTTTAATCCTGTCTTCGTAGTAAATAATGAGCCGATTTCTTTTAAAGCATCAATATAACTGCCATTTTTAACTTCAAGTGCGATAGCTTCTCTTTGTGCCTGAGTTAATGATTTAACATTTAATTCACTCATTAATTTAGCTTCTTTTGCAACTTTTGCACTCTGTTTTAAGCCTAATACCGACATTACTACGCCTACACTGCCTTGTCCTATCTCATTAAAAGATTTTTCAGCCCGGTCATAATCTCCGTTTTTATAGTTCTTTGCTGAATTATAAACACCTTTTCCAAGTTGAAATGCACTTAATAATCCAAAGCCAATCCCCATAACAGGCCCGATTACAGGAACAAAAGTACATGCTGTAATTGTTAATACACTCATTCCTATTGCCATTATAGGATGTTCTTTTATTACGGCTAATGGTGAGAGAACCCCTTTTACGAAATTTTTTAAACACTCCGAAACATCAAATTTTCCGTTGTTTGATTTATCTTCTTTTGCTTTTTTTGTTTTTATTTGAACTTCGTCATTTACGTATTCTAATTTTGGAGTTTTTAACTTATCTTTTTCAATCTTTGTTTTTGTTTCCGAAGATTGATTAACTCCTGATACATTTGTTAAATACATACTTACCTTCTTTCCCATTCCAATATATGTATATAAAAACAAAATGTATTTAGAAATTGACTTTTTTTAATTTTTGTTTATTCACTTTCGGCAACAACAGTCACAATTTGATTTCCGTAGCTGTCAACGTGTCCATCCGTTTTTTCAATAATATAACGAAGACCTTCTTTCCCTTCAATAGCCTTTTGTGCTACTTCTAATGCTTTTTCAAATTTTGAATATTCTCCGATTTGTTTTCTCGAAAATTCCGAATAATCTTTTTCTGTTATAACGTGAAACATATATTTCTCCCTTTTTTCTTTTAATATACTACAAAAATTTAACTTAAATAAAAAAATTTATATGATATGATAATATAGTTAAAAAATAAGGATTAATTATGACAAATTTAAATTTTAAAGTTGATGAACAAAAGTGTATTCATTGCGGATTATGTGTTAAAGATTGTTTGTCTAAAGTTATTGATTTAAATGAAAATAAAATACCTTATGTTGTTGGAGAAGACAGATGCATTAAATGCCAGCATTGTTTTTCAATATGCCCCGTAGGAGCTATATCTGTTTTTGATAAAAATCCGGATAATTCGAGTCAAATATTTTCTCAAAATCCTGATATGATTTTAAATTTAATTAAATCAAGAAGAAGTAACAGACAATATAAAAATGAAAATGTTACTGCCGAAAAGCTTGATAAACTTAAAGATATGCTTAAATATGCCCCGACAGGCTGCAATTATCATCAATTATATTTTTCATTTATTGATGATGTCGAAGTTATGAATGAATTTAGAGAACACGTTAATAATAAATTAATCAATGCACTTACAAAAACACCTATTAAAGCTATAACGGACAAATTTTCTATATATACAAAATTATTAATTAACGGCGAAGATATAATATTTAGAGGCGCACCTCATTTAATTGTAGCGTCAAACTCAATAAAAGCACCAAGTGTTAAAGAAGACGCAATAATAGCTCTGAGCTACTTTGAATTATATGCTCAAAGTTTAGGACTCGGCACTTGCTGGTGCGGTTATGCTCAAATATGCTTAAATTTCTTCCCCGAACTATGCGAATATCTTAAAATTCCTGACGGTTATCAGCCTGAATATGTTATGCTCTTTGGCGAAAAATCCGCTAACTATGCAAGAACTTCTCAGCCGGAAGAAGTTAAAATTGTTTCTGCAGAAAAAGACGGATTTAAAAAACTTTCAGCAGGTCAAACTTTAAAAAGATACTTTTGGAATATTATCAGATAATATTAGGGGTAAATTATGAGAGATGAATTACTTTCTATAATCGAAAAAAACAGCAGAATCAGCATTAAAGATTTAGCGGTTATGCTTAACCGGCAAGAAATTGATATTGTAAATGAACTTGAATCACTTGAGAGAGAAGGGGTAATTTGCGGATATCATACTCTTATTGACTGGGAAAAGACTTCTATTGAAAAAGTAACGGCACTTATTGAAGTAAGAGTTACTCCTCAACGAGGGCAGGGTTTTGATAAAATAGCCGAAAGAATTTATAATTACCCTGAAGTTAGAGCAGTGTATCTTATTTCAGGCGGGTATGACCTTTTAGTTATTTTGGAGGAAAAATCTTTAAGAGAAATTTCAAACTTCGTATCAGATAAACTTTCAACACTCGAAAGCGTTTTAAGTACTGCTACTCATTTTATTCTTAAAAAATATAAAGACCACGGTACTATTCTTGCTAAAAAACATACTGATGAAAGAGAGATTGTATCACCATGACAAAAGAACTCTCGCATAAAGTCTTGAATATAAAACCTTCGGGAATTAGGAAATTTTTTGATTTAGTAAGCGAAATGAAAGATGTAATTTCTTTGGGAGTCGGTGAACCTGATTTTGATACTCCTTGGCATATTAGAGATGAAGGTATCTATGCTCTTGAAAAAGGCAGAACATTTTATACTTCCAATTCCGGACTTAAAGACTTAAGACAAGAAATTTCTAATTATATAAACAGAACTCAAAATATTAACTACAATCCCGATAACGAAATTATAGTGACGGTAGGAGGCTCCGAAGCTATTGATATAGGCTTAAGAGCAATTATTAATGATGGTGATGAAGTTATTATTCCGCAGCCTTCTTATGTTTCGTATGAACCTTGTTCAATCCTTGCAAATGCGAAGCCTGTTATCATTAATTTAAAAGCGGAGAATGAATTCAGATTAACAGTAGACGAACTAAAAAATGCAATAACACCAAAAACAAAAGTGCTTATACTTCCATATCCCAATAACCCGACCGGTGCCGTTATGGAGAAATCTGATCTTGAAGCTATTGCAAAAATTATCAGAGAAAAAGATATTTACGTTATGTCTGATGAAATATATTCGGAACTTTCATATAAAGAAAAACATGTTTCAATAGCTTCTTTAGAGGGAATGAAGGAACGAACAATTTTAATAAACGGATTTTCAAAAGCTTATGCTATGACAGGCTGGCGTTTAGGTTATGCTTGTGCGCCGAAAGAAATCATAAAACAAATGACCAAAATTCATCAATTTGCCATAATGTGCGCGCCGACTACAAGCCAGTATGCGGCTGTTGAAGCTTTAAAAAACGGGGATAAGGATGTTATTTTAATGCGTCAATCTTATAATCAAAGAAGAAGATTCCTTTTAAATGCTTTTAAAGAAATGAACATTGAATGCTTTGAACCTTTTGGAGCTTTTTACGTATTCCCCTGCATAAAAGAATTTGGATTAACCAGTGAAGAATTTGCTCAAAAGTTTCTTTTGGAAGAAAAAGTAGCAGCTATTCCCGGGAATGCTTTCGGTGACAGTGGTGAAGGTTATTTAAGAATTTCTTATGCTTATTCCATAGATAATCTTAAAATTGCCATGGAACGACTTAAACATTTTGTTAACAATTTAAGAGTTCAAAATCAAAATAAAGTAACTAATATTAAGCAATAATACATAGCAGGCGCTGAAAACAAAAACGAATCAACTCTATCTAATATTCCGCCGTAATCACAAAATAATGAACCGCTATGTTTTATTCCTAAGTCCCTTTTTATTATTGATACAGATAAGTCACCGATTTGCGAAAATACAGATATTGTAGTTCCCAATAAAAATGTGTCTAATACATTAATTTTATGATAATGTACCAATAATAAACAGGACAAGCAGGAAAATACAAGGTTTGAAACAGCACCCATTACTGTCTTATTAGGACTAATTTCAGGCGCCAACAGTTTATTTTTAAAGTGCGGGCCTATTTTGGATGCACTGTAATCTCCCAGCATTACTGCAATAAAATAGACTATTATTAAATAAAATTTATCATCAGTATAAAAATAAAATAACTTTACTATATAGAGCGCACAATAAGTACACGTAAACGCCATTATAGTTGAAAAAGTTGTTTTTATATATGGCTTTTTATTTTTAATTATTGTTATCAAGAAGGATAACATTATACCTGCTACACAAACAGGAGTTACGTAAAATGGCATATCTTTTATTACAATATATGAAAGAATTATACTTATAATTTCAGGTAAAAATTTATGTATATGTATATTTTGAGACTCAAACATTTCACGGTATTCTTTTATTGTGAAAATTATAAATACTACCGAAACACAAAAAAGCATTTTCCTTGATAACGCTATAGAAGCTAATATCAATGCTAAAATTACAAATCCAAATGTATATCTTAATGCCTTTTTTACCATAATTTATATTTTAACATAGTAAAATTTAAACAGGCTCAATATTAAAATTTGTAATACAAACAAAAAAGACTATTTAAAATCTTTTCTTAAATAAGCATCACAGCATAATTGACAAGCATTATATATTTTGTCACTTTTTAAATTTTTTCTAAAATTTTTATATTTTTCATTATTTAAAACATCCTGAATTTTTTTATTCCGTACATTTCCCAGTTTATAAGAAAGGCAAGGATACAAGTCTCCTTCCGGAGTTATAAAAACTGTTGAAAATGGTATTCTGCAAGGTTCATATATTGATTTTACGTCTTTATTTCCAAGACTAAAATATTTTAATATTCTGTCTAAATCTCCAATTTCTTTAAATTTAGGCGCCCACCTTAATTTTGTTTTTACATTTTTTGATAAACTTTCCAGCTCTTTATAGACCTCAATAAAATGTTCTCTGTCAAAATACATTTTTAACGGATATTCGGTTTTATAAAATTCTTCCGTAAAACTTTCTTTAAGTATTGAATTTTGTCTTAAAAAATTATTTCTTTTAAATGATAATGAATAAAATTCCGCCCCCAGTTCATCAGCTTTTTTATATATTTTAGGCAAATCATCAAGATTATTCTCTAAAATAACACTTTTAATATCAAGAAGCGGACGGCTTTTATTTTCTTTCTGCTTTATTTCTTTTAATAATTCAAGATTTTTTATAATATTTTCCCATAGCCCGGTTTTATTTCTGATTTTATCGTGATTTTCGCCATATCCATCTATAGAGACAGATAATAAAAGCATATTATTTTTGATAAAATGTCTTAATTTTTCCTCATCTAACAATAAACCGTTAGTAATTATACTGACTTTACCCATTGTTTTTTTACAAGCAAATTGTAAAATTTCGAAGAAGTCACGTCTAAGCATTACTTCACCGGCAACTATTGATATAAAAGAATAAAACGGAATTTGTTTTATTATATTTTTCCATTCCTCGGCTGTTAATTCATCTTTTTTTCTGTCTTCATTAATAAAACAAAAACTGCAATTCAAATTACACCTATAAGTTAATTCAAGGAAATACCGTATCGGCGGAAACATGTAGTTATTTATACTATATTCCGACAACAAAGAATATGTTTTTCTTAAATTATCAAATAGAATTGATTTATCCATTGTTATAATTTAATTTTTTTCATTAATTAAATTTGTAATCACAGCGGCAATCATAAGTGTAATGGCGCCAATAAAAAATGCATATTCCCAATGATAGTTAATTCCGCCCTGCACCATATATGAACACTGGCTGATAAACCAAGCCAGAAGTGTACAAACAAGCACTTGAGGGCCTGCTATGAATATATTAAATATTCCCATAACAGAGCCTTCCGAACCTTTTTGAATAAATTCTGAGAGCATAGCAAAAGGCAAAGCCAGTATACTTGCCCAGCCTATACCTGCTACGGCCATACAAATCAATATAAATCCGGGTTCTTTATACAATCCCATACCTACAAATGCTATTGATAAACTTATCAATGAAATAAAATGAACTTTTCTGTTCCCGAATTTTGTTGACAACAATCCTATTGGGATTGAAACTAAGAAGCAGATTAAATTTTGAATAGCGAAACATATTGATGAAAAATTTGTAGCTTTATTCATAAGAGGGATATATGAATTTTTTACTTCTTCAGAAGCTGTTGTTAAGTCAGGTATTCCAAACACTGTATGTATTGCATACTGTGTAAAGAATATATTTAAACTCATAATACCAATCCAAGTAAACAATTGAAGTGTACATATTTTAGCAACCTCAGGCGAAGATTGAAAGAAATTTGATATTTTTTTCATAAAAGGTATTTCATCTTTTTTAATTTCTTGTTTTTCAGACTCGCTAACTTGTTCTTTTTGATATTTGTGTTCTTTAATGGTTAAACAAGTCCAAAGCATAGCAAGTGAAAAAGCCAAAGCTGCCATTATAAATTGAGCATTAATGCTCATTTGATAACCGCACACATATTTTAAAAACGGAGCAGTACCTGCTGCCACAACAGAACCTAAACCGATAGCAAAGCTTAAATATGCATTAGCCAGAGAATGCTGTTCCGTTGGAACCAAGTCGGGAACTAATGCACGATACGGGCCTTGAGCTGCATTAACACAAGCATCAATTACCCATATCATAATAGCCGCTATTATTAATCCGCCGAATACGGGAACGGGAAGATGGAGGAAATTTGCCAAATTTTCAGCTATTGCAGCCGAATTAGGGAACGCCCATAACGCTAAACTGGCAAAAATAGCACCTGCTAACAGATACGGTCGTCTTTTTCCGAATACGGTATGAGTTTTATCGCTTAAACTTCCGATTATAGGCTGAACAACCATGCCTGTTATGGGGCCTGCCAGCCATATTAAACCGAACAATAAGGGAGAAGCCCCTAACCCCTCAGTAACGGGGCCGGACAAAATAATTCTCATCTGCCAAGCGAACTGCAAACCAAAAAATCCCAGACAAAAATTCAATAATTGAACTGTAGAGAACGGTTTTAGCTGTTGTTCTTTTTCATTTATTTCACTGCTCATATTCTTCCTCTTTATCTATTTCATCAATTAATTTTGGTATTATATCAAACAAATCACCTATTATAGCTATATCAGCGTATTTAAAAACAGGAGCATTTTTATCGTTATTAACCGCAATAATTTTACTTTTATTATTTATACCTGCCAAGTGCTGGTTTGCTCCTGATATACCAAATGCGAGATAAAGCTTTGGTGCAACTGTTTTACCGGTTTGTCCCACCTGTTGTGATTTTGATATATATGCTTTTTCAAAAGCACCTCTTGTTCCCGAAACTTTTGCTTTTAATTTATATGCAAGTTCGTGTATTAAAGCAAAACCGTTATCATGGCATGCACCGATTCCGCCTGAAACAAGTATTTCAGCATTTTCTATATTATTAAATGATTTAGCTTTTTTATTTATTTCAATAATTTCAATTTTTTTTGGAATTTTATCAATATCGAACCAATCGAAAGTAACATTAGGAGTTATCCATTGTTTTTCTGATTTAAATACATTAGCTCTAACCGTTGCCATTTGAGGGAATGTTGAGCATAATATATCTGCTGTTAATTGACCGCCGAAGGTAGGACGGGTTGAAAGTAATAAATTATTATCTGAAATATCAAGATTTGTACAATCTGCAGTAAGCCCTGTTTCAAGTTCTGCTGCCGTATACGGGGCTATTTCTTTACCTTGATTTGTTGCTCCTATTAATATGACTCTTGAAGGATTTTTTTTGGCAATTTCCGTAAAAATATAGGAGTAATATTCTTTATCATAGTTTTTCAATCTGTCATCACAAACAACAATAACTTCATCAGAGACATATTCACCGAGTGTTTTAATTATTTCGTCATAATTAATTCGAGGGCCTATAATGCAGGTCATTACTCTTTGATTCCACAATTTTTGTTTTAATTCACGGGATTTTGTTAACAATTCCAAGACAACAGGTTCAATTGTATAGTTTTCCGTAAGCTGGCCATATATTAAAATGCCGTTTGGTTCCATTATAAAGCCTCCTTTATTTCTTTAAGAAGTCCTTCCATATCAGAACTTTCGAGCATTTTAGTTTGTTTTAAAGCTTCTGTTTTATATATTTTTGAAACATAGGTAGGTGAACCTTTAACACCGACTGTATTTTCATCAATATTCAAATCATACATGTTATAACATTTATAATCAAATTTTTGTGATTTAATATATCCGTCTATTTTGGGTAATCGTGGTTTATGGGGATAATTATTTATACAAATTGCACAAGGGAGAGCTATCTTTGCCGTTAATATTTCAGTATCATTTTCGCTTACTACGGTTATATTAGTATCAGTTAATTCTATAATACCTGTCACATTAGCAAAAGAAGGGAAATCAAGCCTTTTTGCGGTTGAAAAACCTGTTTGTCCGGTTTCGCCGTCTATTGCACTTTGACCAAAAAGTAACAAATCAACATCAGGGAGTTTTTCTTTTATAAAAGAAGAAAGTACTCTTGAAGTAGCGCAAGTATCAGAGCCTGAGAATTTAGAATCTGACAATAAAACTGCGTCATCAACACCCATAGCAACTGCTTCCTCAAGTACATTTATTGATTTTGAAGGCCCCATTGTTACGGCTGTTATTTCTGTTTGTATAATATCTTTTAATCTTAATGCAGCTTCAATTGCACATTTATCGGCAGGATTAATAATACTTTCCATATTTACCCTATCGATATTATTATCTTTTGTCCATTTTACATCAGACGTATCAGGAACCTGTTTTATAAAGACTGCTATTTTCAAAAAACTTTAACCCCTTTTTTATACTATTTATTTTCAATAAAATTTATCTTAGTGCAAATTTTTTAATTTTTTACATATCAAGAGCAATATCTAAAGTTTTTGCTTTTGCAACAATAGCACTTGATGAGATAACATCAACACCCGTTTCGGCAATTTCCTTAACGGTTTGTAATGTAACATTTCCGCTTGCTTCAATTATTGCTCTATTGTTAATTAATTTTACACATTCCTTCATTAAATCACAATTCATATTATCAAGCATAATAATATCGGCATTAACACTTAAGGCTTCTTTTACCTGTTCTATGGTATCACATTCAATTTCAATTTTATGAGCATGAGATAAGTGTTTTCTTATTTCCGTAACGGCATTTGTTATTGAACCAGAAAATTGTATATGATTATCTTTTATCATTGTGCAGTCGCACAAGTTAAAGCGGTGAAGTCTTGCTCCGCCCGTAAAGACAGCATATTTTTCAAACATTCTGAAGCCGGGAGTAGTTTTTCTTGTATCCGTTATCCTTGCTTTATTTTCTCCTATGGCTTCTTGGTATTTTTTTGTTTCCGTTGCTATTCCGCTAAGCCTTTGTATATAATTTAATGCGGTTCTTTCACCCGTTAATATTGCTCTTGCGCTTCCTTCCAGTATTGCAAGCGTATTACCTTTTTTTATTTCATTTCCATCTTTAAACATTTTTTGTATTTTTATTTGAGGTGATAAAATAAGAAACACTTTTTCAAATATATCAATACCGCAAAGTATTCCGTCTTCTCTTGTATTTAATTTAGCTTTTATTTCTTTATTTTCAGGGATAAGATAGTCTGTAGATATATCTCCAAAACCAATATCCTCTTTTAATGCATTTTTTATATGTTCTTCAATTATAAAATCATGAAGTAGTACAGATGTCATATTTAACCTTTCATTTCCGAGCTTTTTGATAACTGGTGTGATACTGCCGTTAATTCTCTTTGCGGATAGTCTTCACGATAATGCGCACCACGTGATTCTTTTCTGTTTAGCGCAAATTCAACTATTAACTCTGCTATTGTAAGCATATTTCTTAATTCGTAACTAATTCTATCGGGACATTTATAGGTATAGCCAAATTGTTGTTTTAAATTATTTATTTGAGCTTTTGCCTGTAATAATTTTTCTTCATTTCTTATTATACCTGCATTTTGCCACATTATATTT
>CANROV010000016.1 GCA_947632315.1 Candidatus Gastranaerophilales bacterium | reverse complement strand
AAAGTAAAAATATTCAAGGGCCTGTACCGTATTCATCAAGCGTACACGACAGAACAATTGCGGAAATAAGAAGAGGATGCGGAAGAATGTGTCGTTTTTGTCAGGCCGGGCATGTCAATTTACCGATAAGAGAACGGCATGCACAAGATATTATTGACATTGTTACAAATTCAATAAATCAAACAGGTTATGACGAATATTCACTATTATCATTATCTTCAAATGATTATACAAATATAGAAAGTGTAATAGAGAAATTATCAGAAACATTAAATTCCAAGAAAATTTCTGTATCCTTACCGAGCCAAAGAATAGATAAATACAGCCAGAAGCTTGCAAAAATGGTGCAAGGCGTAAGAGCAACAACTGTAACTCTTGCACCTGAAGCAGGAAGCCAGAGGTTAAGGGATGTAATAAATAAAAATTTAACCGAAGAACAAATTATTGAGACTATTCTTAATTGTTACAAAAACGGATTCAGCCGTGTAAAGTTATACTTTATGATAGGACTTCCGACAGAAACAACCGAAGATTTAGAAGAAATGCTTCAATTATTTAAGAAAATCAGATGGAGAGGGAAGCAAATAAAACATGAACTTGACCTAAAAGAGGGACTAAATTTAACCTGTACGGTTTCAATATTTGTGCCAAAGCCATTTACACCGTTTCAATGGTTCGGGCAAAATTCTCAGGAGCAAATAAAAGAAAAAATCAAATATCTGCTTGACGGCATAAAAACAATAAAAGGAGTAAAACTTAACTATCATAACAGTTTTGTATCAAAGCTTGAATGTGCCATAACAAGGGGCGATAAAAGATATAATGAATTTTTTAAAAAATTAAACGAAAAGGGAGTATACTTATCAACTTGGGATGAAAATATAGATAAACAATTATGGCTTGATACCGCAGAAGAATGCGGAATTAATATAGACGAAGATGCACAAAGAAGTTATTCATCAGAAAGTGAACTTCCCTGGGATATAATAGACACAGGACTTGACAAAAACTGGCTAAAAGAACAATATCAAAACGCATTAAACGAAAAATCAATAACACCGTGTGAATTTAACTGCGTACAATGCGGAGTCTGCAAAAATCTAAAGACAGGAAAAATTATCGATAAACCTTTTGTTTATGAAAAAAAGGAAATCAAAGAAGAAGAAAAAAAAGAAAGTTACAAATACCGATTAAAAATAACGAAATTAAATTCATTAAGAAATATTTCTCATCTTGATTGGCAGAATACCGTAATAAAAATGCTGTATCGTTCAGGTTTAAGCTTATGTTTTTCACAAGGATTTAATCCGACCCCTAAAATATCACTGGGGATAGCATTATCAATGTTTATAGAAAGCGAATGCGAACTTGTTGATATAGAAATATATGACAACAAAAAAGAAGAAGAACTTAAAGAAATATTAAATAAAGTTCTGCCAAAGAACATGCGAATTACAGAGGCGAAAAAGATTGATAAAAAGGCAGAAGCAATAGATGTTAAAGCTCAATGGGCGAAATACTCATACACACCTTTTTGCGAGGGTATTTTAAAAAATGATGATTTGTTGTATATTAAAAATATAATATCTTCAAGTAATGAAATATTTATAGAGAAGATAAATAAAAAAGGTATAAAGAAAATTATAAATATCAAACCGTCAATAAAATCAGTAGATATAGAGGGAAATACACTTTATATGACGTTAAAAACGGGGCAATCAGATGAAATTCCATCCGTTAAGGCTGATGAAATAATAAAGCTGTATCAACCGAATGTTAAATTCAGAATAATAAGAAAAGATTTTTTTGACAAAGATATGAATAAGTTATAAAGGTTTACGGAAAAGGAAAAATTATGTCAAAAGCGATAGTTGTAGCAGAGCGTGATAATATTGCGGCAGTTATAGAAGACGGCAAGATTTGTGAATTTTATGTACACAGGGGCGATATGCTTCTAAATGACGTATATTTAGCTACAGTAGATAACATTCTGCCGAGTATAGATGCAGCATTTGTAAATGTCGGCTATGATAAAATGGGATTTTTACACGCACATGATGCTATAGGGAAAGGCACATTAAAAGAGAAATTACAGCCTAAACAAAAACTTATTGTACAAGTTGTAAAAGAGCCTGTCGGACATAAAGGGCCGAGAGTTTCCACACTCATTAGCCTGCCCGGAAGATTTCTTGTACTTATGCCTCAGGAGACAGGAATAAATGTATCAAGAAAAATAGTATCTACAAAAGAAAGAGCAAGATTAAAATCAATTATAAGTCTTTTAAAACCTGTAGGAATAGGTGTTATAGTAAGGACTGAAGCAGAAGGTCAGTCAGATGCTGATATTCAGGAAGATTTAGAAATTCTGTTGGACAAATGGAATACAATTATAGCGGCAGCGGAAACAAGGCCCGCACCAAGCTTGCTTTACAGAGATCAAGACTTATTGTACAGAGTAATGAGGGAAGCTTGTGACGAAGAAGTTGATGAAATAATTTTAGATACATCTTACGGCATGCACAGAACTCAGCAGATATTGCAGAACTGGAATATGACTAAAAAAATTGATGTTAACGTTTATAAAGGGTCAGAAACACTTCTTGCCGCTTCAGGTATAGTAAAAGAAATAAAATCGGCACTGCAAACAAAAGTAAATCTGCCAAGCGGAGGCTATTTGTTTGTACAAACAACCGAAGCACTAACCGTAATAGATGTTAACAGCGGTAAATTTGTAAGTTCAAACACTCAAGATGAAACAATAGTAAAAACGAATCTTGAAGCAGTACATGAAATAGCAAGGCAATTAAGACTGCGCAACATAGGCGGTATGGTTATTATTGACTTTATTGATATGAATAACAGACAAGATAAACTTGCAATAATGGAAGAACTTGAAATAGCACTTGAGAAAGATAAAGCGAAACCGCAAGTAGGTCAATTATCTGACTTAGGGCTTGTAGAGTTAACAAGACACAGACAAGGTCAAAGTTTATCGGAAATATTTGGTAAAAAATGTCCTCACTGCCAAGGTACAGGATATATCCCGGAAGATTTAACATTCTCAGCGCCTGTTATTGAAGGAGAAATAAAAGCAAAAGCTGCTAAATTAAAAATTCCGGTACAGCAATTAAAGAATAAAAATCAAAACTATAAACAAAACAAAGTATTTAATAACCCTAATAACAATCCGTTAAATGACCAGGAACACAATAACAACTTCAACGGTCAAAATAACGGAAATTATCAAAATCAAAATCAAAACAGACAGAATAAAAACTTCAATAACAATAAATATAACAATGAAAAGCAAGAAGCGCAAATTATTCAACAACCGCTTATTGAACAGACTACAGAATTTTCGGAAGAAAAGCCTCAAGAAGTCATTGAAAAATTTGAAAAAATTGAAAACATTGAAAAGATTGAAAATATTGAAGTAAATAAAGTCGAAAATATTGAAAAGACTGCTGTTGTTGAAGAAAATGACACTATAAAAAATGAAGAGGGAAAAAAGAAACCCGGGAAACAGAGAAAAACTGCGTCTAAGAAAAAAAGCGAACAAATTAAAGATGTAGTGTCTGATGAAGAATCACAAGAAGTAAAACCAAAAAGAAAAGCAACAAGAACAAGAAAGACAGCAAAAAAAGCGGAAAGTGAACAGCCGGTAAATGTATAAGATAGTTCTTTTAGCTGATAATAACGTAAATGAATTATTTAATGAAGGGATTTCAATCACCGAGAATGAAGAAGGGCTTGAAATCCCTCCTTTACCAACAGAAGCTGAAGCACAAGAAATAAAACAAGTCACACAATCCCCAATAAAACCGAATCTGCCAACGGAAAGTTCTTTTGTATTTCAAAAAATAGGGATATCTTTAGGCATTACTTTTATTTCCATAATTATTTTAACAATTATTCTCAAACTTTATAAAAAGTTTTTTATGAAAGAAAATCAAGTACAAGAAATGAAAATTCATAGAAATCAAAGAGAAAAAGATACCATAAAAGGACTTGAGACTCCTGACGACATAAAAGACTGCATAAAAGCATTTTTATTAAGGACTATGTAAAAGTTCTTCCAATTTTTCAAGAATATTTTTATTATAGGAATCATTTTCCTTTGAGAATGGCAGAACGCTCATATTTAATATTTTTTCAAACTCTAAACATTTATTTAAAATTTTTGATTTAGGTATTTTATCAACTTTTGAGGCTATACAAAAGGCCGGGAGATTATTATAATGAATCCATTCAGCCATTTTAAGGTCATTATCCTGAATATCAAGTCTTGAATCAACGAGCATAATAAGACTGACAATATTCTCACGTTTTAAAAGATACTCTTCCAGATTTTTTTGCCAAAGATTTTGAGTTTTAGCACTAACTTTAGCAAAGCCATAACCCGGCAAATCAGCGAAAACAAAATTGTCATTAATTTGAAACAAATTAATTAACTTTGTTTTACCGGGGGTATTACTTGTTTTAGCAAGCCCTTTTATATTGACGAGAGCATTAATAAAAGAGGATTTACCCACATTAGACCGCCCGATAAGAGGAAACTCAGGCAGATTATATTTACTGCATTCCGCCAAAGTCGGTGCGCTTGTTAGAAATATGGCTTTGTTTATTTTCATTTTTCATTCTTCTTTTATAAATTACACTTGATAATAAATTATAAACCTTTTTATTATTATAAACTGTTAAATTAATATCCTTATCCAAATTAATATCAATAGGAATATTTTGTGCAAAAATATTAGTTTCCACGTGCATAATTTTTATATTTCTTTTATGAATTATGCTCAAGGGCGCCGATAAAAATATTTCAAAGGTTTTTAGAATATCCATTCTTTCATAATAACAAAGTCAATAGTATTTTTAAATAATATAAAAAGGATTGTAAAATTATTTATTTTGAATACTTAATTTATTAACTCTATCTTTTGCATATTGAAGCAGTTCACTTTCGCCGTAATCATCTTTAGGCAGACGAGAAATAAATTTTTTATAATTATCCAAAGCATTTGAATATTCGGACAAATTATCGAAAGCAGCACCTAAGTAATAATAAGCGAGAGTATTATTTTTATCCAGTTCAATAGCCTTATACAAAACGGCAGTTGAAGCGGCATAATTGTTTTGCGCTATATAAACAATACCTTTATAAAGATATAATTTAGAATCTTTTTTATTTATACTAATTGCCTCATCAATTAATCTCATAGCCTCCTTATAATTTTGCGAATCAATATATGAAGTAATTTGAGAAATATATTTATCAGCATCAGCCTGATTAATTTTATCAAGCAGAGCCAAATATTTTTTATCTGACTGATTTAATTTTAAAGCTTTATTAATATATTCTCTTGAGGTATCAAGATTTTTTTCATTAAAGAAAACCAAAGCAAAGTAATACATGACCTCAGAATTATTAGGATAGAAAGACATAGCCCTGTTTAACAATTCCAAAGATTTTTGCTTTCCGTCCAAATAATAATAACAAACAGCTTTATTCAACATAACGTACAAATTATCATCGGGAGAAGAATTAAGCACTTCCAAAGCCTGAGAATATAATCCGTTATTCATTAAAGAGGAAGCTTCTTTTATCGGTTCATCGGATAATTGAGCGGTTAAAACGTTATATTTAGCAATAGATTCTTTATCATCCGCCTTATCTTTGATTTTTTCCAATGCTTTATATGATTCATTAAACTTTCCCTGATTTCTGTATATTTCAGATAAAAAGATATACCCGTTAACATTATCAGGATATTTTTTAACAAGTCTTTGAGCGAAATCCAAAGCGGAATCATATTCACCATTATTAATCAATATAGAAGCCATATTTTGAAATGCAGTTTCTTCTGACTGATTTTTGTATATTGTATTCAACAATTCTTTTTCTGACGCATTTTTTGAGGCAAGCAATTTATAAATTAAATATTTAGTATCTTCATCATCAGGCTTTATTTTTATTATTTCAGTTAAATCCTTTAACGCTTCATCAGATTTATTTAATTTTAAGAGATAGACAGCTTTTATTTTTTTTAAATCGTAAGCAGTCTGATGATTTCTTGTCAAAGCAATATCAATTGACTCTACGGCACCTTCAAAGTTTTTGGTGTAATCATAAATATATTTAAAAGCTGGAATAATATGAGAAATATTTCCCTGTGTTGATATCGCTTTATTAATATATTTTTCAGCGTCCGAAGGTTTGGATATTATAACATTTATTAAAGCTTCATCAGCTAACAAATATGCTCCGGAATTATATTTTAAAAGATTTTTTAAATTGTCGCCAAGCTCACTAACTGACGATATTACTTGAGGAGATAAAAGATTTTCTTTTTTTAATTTAGCCAAATAAAATAAATGATTATATGATTTATCAAATTGTTTAGTTTTAATATATAAATTAACTAAAGAAACATAAACGGAATAATTTTCGGGATCAGATTTTAATTTATTTTCAAGTTCCTGAATTGCATCAGAATATGTAGTGTTATCGGAGAATCCGAAAGAAAGTTTTTGTGAAGGCATATTGGTAGACTGAATAGCCGAACGTTTTTGAACAGGCATAGTATGAATAATATCCGCAGAAACAATTGAATATGATGAAATAATAAGTGCAATAAATAAAAATTTTAATTTCATAATTTCAGCCCTTCCCTTATTATATGTTAACTTAATAATAAATAAATAGTCAAATAAAAAAGGGAAATCTTTTGAATTTCCCTTTTTGTTTGATGTAAATTAATTTTTATTTAGTTGGTTATTATTCTTCTTCTTCATCATCAACTATTTCGATTTGGCTGGCTGCAGCGAATACATCTACGAATGAAGTTCTGCCGTCTGCAACATTTGCTTTGTTGTTATAAGTTTCAGGAGTCTTAGGTAATTTAACCAATCTTGAAGCTTGAGATTCATCTGCATAAGGCCCTTCTGGGTCAACAGCAGGTTCGTTATGAGAAGCAGGTTTTTTGTTAACTAAAAGGATTTTTTCATCTTTGTTTGTACCAAATTCGATATGATGACGTTTGTTAAATTGTTGATCAGGAGTTGGGTCAGCTGAATCAGAAACATTGTATTCTTTGTTTACGTTGAACTCACCGCCAACTTCGATATAAGCACGATCTGTACTGTCACCTTCTTCTCTTAATGTTTCAGTTGTTTTAGGAGCGCCTGAAAGAACATTACCGCCTACATTAAGATTCATATTTCCGTTTTTAGCAACCAATCTTGATACTGATAAGTCACCGTCTGTAGTGATATCAACATTATTTTGAGCTTCAGCAACTAAACCATTGTTTCTTTCGCCTACATTTTTAAGGTTAACATTGATATCATGTTCAGCATATAAGTTAGATTGTTTATTGTTAAGGTTCATAGTACCTTTTACATCAGTTTTAGCTTTTAAAGTTATTTTCTTAGCGTCTAAAGAAGTAACTTTATCATTATAGTTATCAGCTTGAACATAGCCATTTTTAGCGGTTCCGTTTATTTCATTACCTGCTTTTAAAGTAGCACCGTGGAACCAAATGTTATCACCTTCAAGAGTAATGTCTTTATCAGCGTTTACTGTACCGGCTGTAGAAATTCTAACATCTTTACCGGTTATTTTAACGTTGTCTGCAGAAACGTCAGCAGCTGTTTTAACGTTAGCTATATTAGCGGCACTGATAGTTATATCTTTAGCAGCTTTAAGTTTTGAATTATCAGCGATAACAACATCTCCGCCTTTAGAAGTGATATCCATCTTACTAGCTGAAGTAATATTTGAATTAGAAGAAGAAATTTTTCTTCCTGCTAAAATTATAATGTCCCCACCTTCTCTTGCAGCGTCAGTATCTTTTAAGTTAGAAGTAGTAAGATTTGCATCTTCAATTAAAACATCGTTTGCAGATGTTAACCAAATTTTACCGTCATTACCGTTAACTGCTTTTGTAGCTTTTAAGTTAGCGCCTTTTACACTTAAAACGCTTTCATCATTTGTTGACATATTTCTTATATCTATATGACCTGAAGTTAAATCACCTTCAACAGAAACTGTCATTTTATCCGTAGAAGCTTTTATTGGATCTACTTCAGCAATAGTACCTGTATTAGCATAAGTGAAATGAACACCGTCAGCCGTAACAATTTTTATTTTACCTAATTGACCATCAGTTTTTAATTGAGAGCCTTTTAATAAATGTACTTTATCTGAAACAAATGCAAGTGTTTTATCCCCATAAAGTTCAGCACCGTCAGCAACAGTAATGCCGTGTTCAGTTGTTCTGCCTGCCCTATCCAATTTTAATTTACCTGTTTCAGCATCATAATCACCGTCAAATGTTGAAGCTGTGAATGAATTCAAGTTAACATTTGCGCCATCACCGAAGAAAACTCCGTTTGGATTTAATAATATAACTTTACCTGATGCTTCATAACCACATCCGACACATCCTGATTGAGTAATATGTCCATAAATTTGAGACATATTATTACCTTCAACTCTATTTAAAGCTGTTTGGTTATTTCCTGTAAATTCAAAATTAACGGTAGCGTCTTTACCTACGTCAAATGAACTCCAATATAATTGACCAACCGTATTATTTCCTTCTTTTAATTTTACATTTAAGTTTTTATCTGAGGGATGAGTAACAGTTGCATCTACAGGACCTTTTGAACCTAACTGCGGTAAAGTACCGGGATCAACGTTTGCAAATGCAGCAGAAGAAAAGCTTATTGAAGCAAATATTCCGACTGCTATTGTTGTGCTTAAAAGTTTTTTCATGTTCGTCTTCCTTTTATTAATTTACATCTTGTACTAATTATAAATACACTAAAAATAAAAATTGCTAAATTATTTCACTTTTTTTACATTTTGTTTTTTTAAAATAATGATATTTAAAAAATATACTTGTTACTTTGTTAACTCTCTTATAACTCAATTTACATTATATACAAATAAAAACATTTGAGTTTGATTTTTTTACTTTTTTAAACGTGTTTGTTAAAATTTCTTTACAAATTTTAAGAGAAGCTTGAAAACAAGCTTCTCTTAAAGGTTTTCATTTTGGTTATTATCTTGACTTTTTGGAGTTAACATCGAACAAGTATGAAGAAATGTTAGATTTTGTTTTTGCAAGTCCAAAAGCACTTATAGAATTTGCTGACTGAAGTTCAGGATTACCTTCATCCGGAGTTGGTTTTGGATTATGAGGGTCAGAACCGTCATCAGGTGATATACAATCTGTAGGATCTGAAGGATCGGTAGGTTGAGTTTCACTTGGCTGAGTTGATTCAGAAGGATCAGTAGAAGGAGTTGTACTTCCCGTTCCTTCTTCATCTCCACCGTCGTCTCCACCGCCGATAGCACCTGAATCAGGAGTATCAGGATCAACATCACCGGCAAAATCAGAATCTTTAATATTTGGATCTGTTACTTTATTATCAACTTCTCTTTTGTTAACAAGGAGGATTTTTTCTTTGTTTCCTTCTTCTCCAAATTCAATGTGATGACGTTTCATATATTTTCCGTCCTCAGTTAAACCTGCAGATTCAGTAACAACATAACTATTATTTTCATCTGTAGTAAATGTACCGCCCACTTCGATATATGCACGGTCATCACTGTCGTTAGGCTGTTTTAATGTTTCAGAAGTTTTAGGAGAACCGGAAAGAATTTTACCTTCTTCTACTTTTAAAGACATATCATTACCTGATACTAATCTTGATACTGATAAATCACCTTCGGTAACAGTTAAGTTCATGTTTTCTTTAGCTTCGGCAACTAAACCATTTTCTCTTGTTCCGACACCTTTAAGTGTTGCATTTAAATTTTTCCCTGCTGTTAAGTTTGTTTGGATATTGTTCATATCACCATTAACTGTAACGTCACCTTTACCTTCGATATTGATTTTTTCAGCTTTTTTAAATACAAAATTATCACCTACCGTAAATGCTTTATCTGATGAAGAAGTAAGGTTAATATTTTTACCTGCTTCGATATTTATTTTTTGATCCATATCTTCCAAATCAGAATCATCAGTATTTAGAGAAACGTCTTTACCTGCTTTTAAGTTTATTGTACTTTCATCTTCAGCTAAATAAACGCTGAAACCTTCAAGATTTTTTAGAGAGATATTTCCGTTTGTTGACTCTAAATTTATGTTTCCGTTTTTACGTGTATTGCTTGTATTTATAACTAAATCGTTATTAACAAAATTTTTGGTGTTAATGTCATTAGCAGTTTTAATATTTATATCACCAACGGCTACAACACTTGTAGAATCCATTAATAAATCTTTTTCGGATGTAACATTTATATCACCATCGTTAGAGTTAATAATTGAATTTCTTGTCCAAGCCAAATTTGGAGATTTGATGTTTACTGATTTTCCAACTACATAAGAATCAAGAACTTGAGCTCTTTCTCCGCCTTCGATTGTGATATTTCCATTTTTAGATTCAACTTTTGAATTTTCTACATCTTTAATATCTACACCGCCAAAACCATATTCTTTTTTAGGTTGTTGAACTGCAGCTACTTTTGAAGCTTTGATATTTATATCATTAGCTGCAGTTAAAACAGATTGATGTGATACAACATCATCTTTCTGAGATTCAATATTTATTTTATCAACTGAATTTATTTTTGAATCAGTAATTGAAACTTTTTTACCTGCTAATATTTTAACTTCTCCGCCGTCTCTTCCAGCGTCATCAGCAGAATAATTATCTGTAGTTAATTCTGAATCTTCAATTAAAACTTTGTTTGCAGATGTTAACCAAATTTTACCGTCATTTCCCATTACGGCTTTTGTTGCTTTTAATTTAGCACCGTTTAAACTGATTTGGCTGTTTTCATTTGTTGACATATTTCTTATATCAATATGTCCTGAGTTTAATTCACCTTCAACAGAAACCGTCATTTCTTGGTCTGTCGGTTTTATATCTGTTAAAGATTGAATAACACCTGTATTTGCATAAGTAAAATGAACACCATCTGATGTTACAATTTTAATTTTACCTAATTGACCATCTGTCTTTAATTTTGAGCCTTTTAACAAATGTACCTTATCAGAAACTAAAGCAATATTTTTATTGCCTGTTATAGTTGCGTTATTATCTACAGTAATACCATGTTCTGTAGTTTTTCCGTCTCTGTGTAAATTTAAAGTATTAGAATGTTCATCAAATTCACCGTCAAATGTTGAAACCGTAAATGAATTTAAGTTAACATTTGCGCCGTCGCCGAATAATACACCGTTCGGGTTGATTAATATTACTTTTCCTGAACCTTCATATCCGCAGCCTTCACAGCCTGATTGTGTTAATTTACCATAAATTTGAGATAAACCGCCGGCTTGTTCAACTTTGTTAAATGCGGTTTGATTATGTCCCGTAAATTCAAAGTTTACTGTTGCGTCTTTTCCAACATTAAATGAATCCCAGTAGAATTTACCTACCTGATTATTCCCTTTATTTACCTGAACATTTAATTTGTTTCCGTCTTGATAATCTACAGTACCATTTTGAGCATTATTTAACTTAGGAAGAGTATCAGCCATTACATCCGCAAAAACTGCCGAAGAAGATGTTAATGTCATTACCCCTAAAGCCAATGCCGTACCTAAAATTCTTCTCATCTGCTTCTCTTCTTTCTTTTAATATTATTAATACACATATTAAATTTTAATTATTTTAAATTATTGTATATTAGGCTGACTGTTTTTTCCGCTTTTTTTCTTCAAATAAAAAGCCCCATATTCATGCCCGTAATTTAAATGCCTATACATAAAAATTTTAACAAAAAAAAATTTGCTAGAACTTAATTAAAATTAATATTAAGAAATGTTATTATTAATTTTTCGATTTTAAGCAAATTTATTCTTGTTTAAATTTCATATAAACAAATTATACAAGGGTAATTAAAAATAGTATAATTTATTTATTAAGTTAATATTGTAGAATAATTTTCTTTTGTATAATATAATTTTGTTATAAAATTTGTTTAGTAATTACATAGAGATTGGAATACACATGAAAAACTTAATTTTAAAAACAACATTGATATGTGCAGCTGCATGTATTTCAGGAAGTGCATTAGCATCTCCAGATCCGAGTAACCTCGGTTCTCAATTCCAAGGCTACGACCCTGGGCTTATTGACAATTCAAACTTTGTTCAAGCCCAAAAATACAAAGAAAAAGTTAAGTATGAAGAAACCAAAGATCCTGCAGTTATTGAAGAAGAAATTTCTAAAAAAATGGATCTTTTAAACACTGAACAAGTTTCTTTTACCTTAAAGAAAATTAATATTACAGGTAATACCCAAATTCCTACCTATAAATTAATGAGGTTAATTGACTTTGAAGTCGGTCAAAAAGTTACTATTAACGACCTTATTATGCGTGTTAATGATATTACCGATTACTACCAATCTAAAGGCTACTTATCAACAATAGCTTATCTTCCGCCTCAAAAAGTTAAAGACGGCGAAATTGAAATTAAAATTCTTGAAGGTAAATACGGTAACGTTGCCGTTAACAACGGAAGCTGGGAAAGAAAATCTTACCTCTCAAAACATTACCTTAACGATAATAATATTAAACAAGGCGAAGTTCTTAACGTAAAAGATGTTCGTAACGCTTTAACAGAAATGTCAACGGAAGAATATATGAAAGGTTCTATCTCTTTCTCCGATAACGAAGAATCAGAAGAATATACCGATATTTCTTTAGACGTTAAAGACAGATTTCCGCTTAACTTCGACTTAAGATACGATAACCAGGGCAGAGACTTAATCGGTACTCAAAGAGGCGTTTTATACGCAGGTCTTCACGATGTTACCGGCCACGGCGATACTTTAATGGGTACTTTGGCTGCTTCATCTCGTTCTTTGGGTGTAGGCGGTATGTATTCTCTTCCTATTGCTAAAAATGATACAAGATTAAACCTCGGTTATTCTTATTCTCACGTTAGATTAGGTAAAGGCTACAAACCATATAATATCAAAGGTGATTCCCATGACGCATTTATCGGTATATCAAGAAGATTGGCTAAAAGCGAAACCTACAGATTATACGGTGATATCACATTTGATTTCAGAAATACCGAAACAACAATCTTGGGTGATAAATTTCAAGATTATAAAACAAGCGTGCTTAGAGGTTCTTTAACGGATGTACTTGATGACTCATACGGCAGATGGTTATTTAATGCCGGTGTTTCAGGCGGTATTCCTATTTTCGGTGCAACCGATAATGCTCACCAACGTGACTACCAAAGCAATAATTTTATAAAAGTTAATGCAAGTGCAGCCCGTCTGCAAGTTCTGCCTGCTAATAACTTAGCTATTTTACAAGTTAATACTCAATATGCAAACAGACATATGTTCGCTTCAGAAGCTTTGTCCGTAGGCGGTATTTCTTCTGTTAGAGGTTATGACGAAAGCTTTGGTATCGGTGATTATGGTGTTATCGCTAACTTTGAATACAGAACTCCTATCCCGGGCTTAAAAGCTTTATTGCCTGAAAAATACGGATTTATCAGCGACAGCATTCAATTAGCCGGATTCTTTGATTTTGGCTGGTACGGTAATAGATTCATGACATATGATGAAAACAACGTTAATTACTTAATGAGTGCCGGGCCGGGTATAGTTGTTAAATTAACAAAATATATCTCTGCTAACATGTATTGGGGATTCCCAATCGGTAAACGTCCTCTTAACTATGAAAATACAAGAGATAGAGATACCGCAAGATTCCACTTTACTCTTACTTCAAACATTTTATAATTTATGTAATAATTGCAAAAAAAATGAGCTTTCAAAAAAGCTCATTTTTTTTATATAAAATAACTAACCGTATTTTTTATTTTTATAATATAGATTTACCTTCATACATATATTTTGTACGCTCGTATTCAGTTTCTTGGTAATCTTTATAATCTTTTTCCATATCCTTTTTACTCGATTGCTCTCTTGGTTCAATAAACGGCTGAGTTTTATCTTTACGCTTCCAGTTAACTTTAAATCCGTCTAATAATCCGTATTCCGTTTCGGTTTTATATGTACCGATATTTAATGCATATACTTCCGAATATAAACCTGAAATTACTATAACTGTTAATAATAAAGCTGTTATCTTTTTCATTCTTTTCTCCTTTTGTAATATTTTACTATATCTATGAAGAAAATTACAATTCTAAATCTGCATTACCTATAAATTCATTGAGTTTCTTTACTATATCATTAATTTGATTCTGGGTTTGTTGAAACAATTCCGCATATTTATCACGTGCTTCATTTGCCTCAGTGTCTTGCGGAACTTCAATACTATTTATTAAATTATTACACTCATTCATAACTCCGGAGATAGTATTTATTCCGGACATGGTTCGATTTACGTTTTCTACCAGATATTCTATTGCATCCTTATTCACTGATTTTAATGTATCCGAAAGTAATATATCCGAATCCAATACCTTAGCCCCTGATTTCATGACTGTTTTTATATATGATTTATAATTTTTAAATATATTCGTATCTTTTATATTAGCACTTCGTCTTTCTACATATTTTACCAAGTGACGTAACGCATCATTTAAGTTTTTGAATTTAATACTGTTTTGCTCGTTAAATTCTCTGATAAATGATATTAACAGTTTGATATTGTTAATTTCCGATTTAGCGGAATCAGAATCTGCTTCAATTAATTTAACACATTTCTCCATATTAAAGTTATTTATAACGGCAATTAAAGCCTTTTGCGCCAATCCCGATTGATTTAAAAATATTTTTAATGTCTCATAATCTTCATTTTCACTGGCAAGCTGATTTACCAAATAACTGAGTCCAATATTTGTATCAAGTTTATAATGCTCTCCCTCAGAGGTTATTGTAGAAAATCCCGGAAGTAAATCACACATTTTTGAATTAATTCCTTCCCCTTGATTTTCTACCAGCTTAAACTGTATTCCCGTTAAATATGCTATATTCAATGAAGTAATTAAATATGAACGCAAAGTTTTATATTCCGTTTCATTCGTTTTTCCTTCGGATATAAGCTTTATACACTCCATTAATATATCTGCGGGGTTTTTTGATATATGCTTATCAATATATAAATTAGTAAAATCATTGACTGCTTGTTCAAGCTCTTCCTTACCTGCTCCGTCTATCAATAATTTTATATAATTTTTCATTGAAAGAATTGCATCATTTCTATATCTTGGCTGTATGTTTGTATTTGCAATAAATACAATATCCTCATCCGTCTGCTTTATCTCCTCTTCAATATTTTGTTGAATCGCACTACGGCTTAACTTCATCCAATCATCAATAGTTTTATTGAAGTTGTTAAATGCCGTACCCATATCTATTCCGTTTATTATATCGTTTGAATTCTCTAAAACATAGTAGATTTCTTCAAGTAATTCTTTAACCTCATTTAAATAATCTTCATCATTTAATTTTAAACTTATTTTGGCTAAATAACCAAGAATGCCGACTATTTCTTGTGTATTTTTGTCTGTTTTTTCCACATCTTCATAATTTTCCCACTTCTTGTATACACTGCTGTTTGAATACTCTTTTCTTAAGTTTTCTACAAGTGAAAATATTTCAGAATAAAATTTATTGGATTTTATAGTTTTATAATGATATGCTAAACCATTTAAAACATTAGCAGCCGAAACTGCAATATCTTTATCCATAAGCACTACAGGATTTGGAAATGCCTGTCTTACCCGGTATTTTTTAAAGTACTGTCCTTCAAACTGCCTTAAATGCTTTTGTATATCCAGCTCAGAAAGTCTTACATATAAATGACGAAAATATTCATTTGCCGCTTTACTGACTTTTGAATTTACATTTTTATAATGTTTTAATCCGCTATATATAACATTATTGGCTATTACATTCCATATTGCCTCCGATACCTTCTCGTTTTCACCTTGGTATTGTTTTATAAGCTCATAAGGCTCGGCAAAATTTAACCCAATATCCTTTTCGGTTAGCAAATCAATGAATTTATTTACTCCGTCATAATCCATCTCCTGAAAAGATTGCAATATGCTTAACAACTCTTCATCAGATGAAGGATTTAAATATTTATCTACAGCATCAATTACATTTTTCGCTATCGGACTGTTTTTTAAAAATTCATCATCTAAACTTTTTATTCTTATATAATCAATACCTTCTTTTATTAATTTTTCGGCCTCCTGCTCAAATTCACCACATGCCTCTTGATTATCATTAAAATATTTCTTGGAAACTTTACTTAAATTATTTAAAAATAAAGGCAGAAGCTCGGATATTCGCCCTTTGGAGTTTTTTAAATCATCATTTTTATATATTATTTCATCTAATATATCCATACTGTCATAATTTTCAGGATTTAAACCATATTTATCAATAATATTTTTTAACATTACATCAAAATCATTTAGTATTTTATCCGTTATCGTATCTAAAAACTTATCACCTTTTGCAAATAAAACACCAATCTCTTCTATTTGATTTTGTATAATAGAATTTTTTACCAGCGTATATTTACGGGGAGTATCTATATCACTAACTTCTTCCGTCAAAATTGTGTTATCGCTTGATAAATATAACGCAACTAATTTCATATAAAATTTTAATTCGTCATTTTCGGGAAGCTTATCAAAATCTTCTTTTGATTTTATTTCATTTTTTAATCTTTTTCTTATTCTTGAAGCAGTTATTTCAGCTTGATTATCCAAACTTGTTAAATAGTCTATATCCAGTTTGTAACCGCTTTTTAAAAGCCGCTCAAGCTTTTTGAAATCTTTTTCACTGTCTTTTGCAGTGAAAATTTTTGCAAACATTGTATATAATTTAGGATAAGCATCTTTTGGATGTCCGGGCAATATTATATCGGAAACAAGTCCGAATTTTGAAGCCGTTTTACTCCTTGCAACTTCTCCGACAGCACCTATAAGCTGTTTTACGGGAAGTCCTATTTTCATATCTTTATTAACAATAAATCCGTCTTTCCAGCCGTACCCGCTCCCGTAATCAGTGTATAAAAATCCGTTTTTACCGTTCCAATAATACTCTTTTTCGGATTTTCCCCAAGTATTATCAGTCCAAAGTACATCTTCTTTCTTCACTTCTCCCGTCAACGGATTCTTAAATGATTCCGTTGTTATTTCAGGAATGTATTGCGCATGAAATGCATAATCTGTATCATCTACACTCGATGATAATATGCCTCCGCCATTACCCTCCTTTATTATCTCTGCCGCTTTTTCGGCATTATACTCTATATAATGAGGTTTTCCTGTCATCTGCTCTATTATTCTTAATTGTTCGGCAGTGCCTAAACCTGTTGAACCTTCCTCTCTGACCCAATATTCCCCTTTTAATTTCCCTATCATAGAATATTGCTCGTCTAAAACAGGCTTTAAATAATTGTTTAATTCACTATATTCAGTCTTACAATACTTTTTCATAACAGGAACGCATGATTCTATCTGCTTCAATATCTCTGATACTTCTTGCGAATATTCGTATATTTTATTGTTTGCTTTCTGCCGTTGATTTATATTCTCTATCTTTTTGTTACTTAAAATTTCTGCATTTATTCCGCTAAAAGAATTTTTTAATTTATTTAGTTTTTCACGGGATATTATATAACCGCTTCGCTCTAGCTTGTTTATTATAAAATCACCGTCCGAAGGAACTTCCCATCTCTCAATAATTTCTTCATATTCATTATTCAAGTTTTCAATACTTTTTGCCGCATAATTTACTGCATTAATAACATTTTCATCATCTCCGAATTTTATCAACAAGTCTTGATAATCTTCTTCAGAAATTCCTTCCTGCATTTTTTTTACAAAAACAAAAAAACTTTGTCCGACTAAACTTAATAAATTAGGATATCCCAAGTCTCTTACGGATTCTTGTAAATCACTGTCTGTAGGATTGTTCTGAAGCTTTTCATATCGTTTTTGAATGTATTTTATTACTTCTTTTTTATCAGGTTTAACATTAAATAATGAAGCAATATTTTCCAAATCTTCCTGCGGTATGCTGACTAAAGAAGACTCTATATCCTTATACATACTTATAACCAAATCTACCATATTACATCCCAATATGCTCTCTGTGATTTGGTTTAACTGATAGGGGATTTTTGAAGATAAAGTGATTATATCGGAAGCTAACTGTTCATTATCAGTTTCAGAATTCTGCAAGGACATTAAATAATTTATTGTACGAATATCTTTTGGAGGTAATCCAGCAAATTTTTCATATTTTATTAGCAGAATTGAATCATTACAATTAATATTAGACTCAACCGCAAGCCTGTGTGATGCGGCTAAATGATATAAATTTAAATTATATCTGTATTTTGCACCCTTTGTATTTACCGAGGATAACTTTTTCAGCTCATTTTCATATCCGTTATATATGTCTAAATATCCGCTTATCTGCTTTATTGAATCACTTGAAATATCATTTAATTCAAACCGCTCTTTCAAAAAGTCTTCAATAATTGCCTGCTTGGTTTCAGAACTCATTTTTGAAGATATGTTTAATTCATTTGAATTCTGCTTTTTGCCTCCGTAAAATTTTAACAATTCATTTGTAATGAAATTTAACTCGGTTTCGGATTTTTCAGGAACTTCAATCGACAATATTTTTCTTATCTCTGATAACATTTTAGACTGCATTGTTAAGGTCTGCGCTTTTACAGTCTGATAATCTTTTTTGTATTTTTCCCTTCTTTTTCTTTTTGCCAATAATGCGTTTAAATATTCTTTTTCCTTGATTAATGCTTGAAGAGCAGTTCTTTCAGGAATTTGCTCCGTATCAACGCCCAAATACCAGGTAGAATCATGATTTACATCATAATTATCTTTATCAAATACATCATATCTTCCTGTAAGGATAGAACCGTCACCAACAGTCTGTGCATGCTGCATCCATTGATGTGCTGATATGTCTATTATTCTATAACCTTTTTCAAGCCCCGTTTCATAATCTATATCTACCTTCGGAACCGTTACCTTCTCTCCCGTTCCCAGTTTTGTTATATCATATACTTCCATCTCGTCAGAATCGCTAAGCTCATCCATTATCATTTCCATATATCTTGTTTTATCTTCATAAGCCATAGCTTTTCTGCATATCGATATTGCTGCGCATATCCCCGAATCCATTTGAGATACGTCTTTTATAGTTAATACATCTTCGTCCGGTCTTTTAATTATAATGTCATTTAAAATCTCATCAGCAACTCGAAATCTCTTGTCCTCAAGCTGAGAATTAATTTTATAATCACCGTTTAATATCGCCAGAAACTTCTCCAGACAATTTTTCTTCTCTTGCTCTGATACTTCTGATGATGATATAAAATAATCAAGATTCTGTCTAAACCTTGCCATATCAATTATATTACCGTCATTATCACGCCCTTTGGTGTCTAATATAATTGCAGTTATTGCCTTTCGCATATCCAGAATGTTTTTTTGAGTCTCATTTAACGGCTTCTCGGTATTAAATACCCTTTTTGCCTCTTCTTCAAGCTCAATAGTGTTTTCGGTTGAGCCTAATATCATTTTTTCCGCCGTGTCAGCTAATAAAGAAATCCAGTCGGTATTTTCTCTTCCGCCTTCCGTTATAGAATCATCATCCAGTATTCTCTTAAATTCCGAATTTCCGCCCTGCCCGTATTTTATTTTATCAGCTATATTCAATATAAATTGTATGTTACTTCCTGTGGGCGAACTTTGAAGATTATTTAATGCGCTTATTATATTACTCTTTTTGTTTGCTAAAATAGGCTTGTTGTCTTGAATTAAATATCCTATTGTATTTTTATCGGTTCTTATACTTTTAAAATTTACTTTATATCTGCTGTCTTTAATATCTGTAAATTGAACTCTCATTATGTATCCTTTTTATATCTCACAGATATTAATTACAAATGTTTTATTTTTTGTTACTAATTCTATTTAAACAAGAATATTTTTACATTTATTTATATTAAATCAACAAGTCCCGTAGAATGGTCAAAATGACATTTTGCTATGTATAACTCGTTTTTTGAAACTGCCGTTCTTATTATATTCGATTTTTTTAATAAAACTTCTTCCACCCATAATGTATGCTTCATGGCAAAAAAATTATGACACTTTATATCTTCATGCAATTCTAAAACAGGATAAACGGCAGAAATTATAGATTTAAAATCTTCAACAGGCTCAGGATAATGCTCTTTTGCATATTTCATAACACCGCAATCATCATGTCCCAATAAAATTAATAAAGGAACATGCAGTTTCTTGACCGCATATTCTATACTTTCCGTAACATTATCTCCTACGGTTATACCTGCTACACGAATGACAAATAATTCTCCAATTCCGCAATCAAATATAATTTCCGGTATAACTCTTGAATCCGAACAACTTAAAACACAAGCATAAGGTTCTTGATGAAATGCATACTTCCTTAATGTGTCAAGACTCATATTCTTTGCCGTGGGTGTTAAATTAACAAAATTTCTGTTGCCCTCAAGAAGTTTAACTAATTCATTCTTTGACTTTTCGGGAATATTTTCAGGTATATTGAATTTCATTTAAAAAATATCCTTATTATTAAAATCTTAAATTTGATAAATTTTTCTGCACTTTTAACAATATTACTCAAGCATACTAACTACATTTTCAAGTAACTGTTTATAAGATTTTATAATTTGATTAGCCATCTCTAACTGCATTTTTGCCTGTTGGTAATATGCCGTATTAGCATCGAAATCAACATTTGATAGTTCAATAAGCCCGCTTCTTACTTCACCTCTGCCGACAACAGGCTTCCCTGACTCTTCTGTTTCTATATATTGACCGTCGGCTACTTGGTATAATTTCTGTGGATTATGGAAATTAATTATAGCAACTTTATACAAAGGAGTCTTTATTTTTCCGCCGTCTGCTTTTCCGTATAAAATACCGTCATCCTTAAATTCAAATTCTTCATATTTCCCTAAATATTTACCGTTACTAGGATCAATCCATAACTTAATATTTGTAGTAGGAATAGAAGCAGCACCGCCGTCAAACGGAGTATCAATAAATGAATCGGCATCAACAGGTTTTGCCCCGTTCATTATCTCTCCTTTGTCATTTAATATATATCCTTGAACGGCTTGTCCGTCAGAACTTCTATAAACACCTTCTCCGTCAAACTTAAATTCACCAAGTCTTGTATATACAAGCCTGCCTTTATCATTTCTCAATACAAAATATCCTGCACCTTCAAGGAATATATTTTCATCCGAAGTCCCCGGCGCAGATTTGCCTTGACTTATATTCCTTAAACTGTTATCTGCTATAGCTCCGTCTAAAAAAGTCTTAAATGTAAACTTCTTTTCCCTATAGCCGGGAGTATAAACATTTATCAGATTCTCTGATATACTGTTTATCCAATCCTGAGAAACTTTTTGAGTATTTATGGCGTTTATAAATGCATCACGCAGGCTAAAGGCCGTACACTGCGCCGGAGCGCTCATATTCGTGATATGTGAATTTATAGTGTTCCAGACATATGCATACGATAACAATAAG
>CANROV010000015.1 GCA_947632315.1 Candidatus Gastranaerophilales bacterium | reverse complement strand
TATTTATGGCGTTTATAAATGCATCACGCATTATCCTTCTCCTTTATTTTTTCTTTTGTTTTGTTTGCTGTTCTGTCTGTATAATAAGTCATTATAAGGTAAATTTTGTTCGTCAAATTTCTGCCTTAATGCCGATATGTTATTTCTTAAATAATTTTCAACTTCTATACTTCCCGGAATAAACTCGGCTGTTAGTTTGCCGTGCTTGTCTATTTTTAAAATTACCGAAACATCATTGTCAAAAGTAATTCTTACGGGTTTTTGAGTAGTATTAGCTTTCTCTATTAATTCTGCTAGCTTGTTTGTAACTTCAATACTCTTTTTGGATATTTCCAACGGAGAAATTTTTGTTTGAATAATTTGACTAAATTCACCGTTATTGTTTATATTTACAGAAAACTCTCCTTCTTCTGCCAGATTAATAAAAAACTTTGCATCTTCAATATTCATGTTTAAACAGTCAAAATTATAATCAGCAGAATTTTGATTCATATTTAAATCAGAAAGTTCATCAGAAGAATTAATTTGGTTTTGCAAAACCCCGAAAAACGGCATATTCATGTTATTTGAAAGCACTGCTTCATCCTCCTCAGGACAAACAATACCATTAACATCTTTATTATTTTCCACATCATTTTTTATTTGAGAATTTATCTTCATATATAACCTCTGTTTAATCTTCGCCGTCTTCTTCTTTTTGCGCTCTGGTCTTTTGAAAGTACTTTTGAACCGCTACCTCCGATAACTGTTTATTTTCAAGCGCTCTTTCCTCTTCTTTATATACCTCTCTTGCCTTTTCCTTATGCTTTTCCATAACTTTTACTTCTTTTTCGCATTCTACAAGCTTTTCTTTTTCTATCTCTAAAATTTTTTCAGCTTCCTGTTTTTGCGTTTCAAGTTCAGTTCCTTTTTCATACAGATGTTTTAAATACTTATCGTATGAGTCCATCATTCTGAAATCGGAAGCTGTTCTCATTGTTTTTATTACTCCTGCAATTTCAAGATTGTTGTTATCTATTAAAGTTTGTATTCTGTCTACCTCATTCTTCGCTTTTATAACCTGCTGAAGCTGTTCTTCTTTCTTTCTGACTCTGAAATCCAATACTTTTTGAAGTCTGTATCTAAAAGGCATATCTTATTTATTTACACTTTCTCATTTGAAATTATGATATTTTTTTCTCTTTCACAATACCTCTATTTATATGATTTCAACTAAGTTTTAATTATTTTTGTGCGAAAGTCAATAATTTTATTCATAAAATAAAGTTACAATCTGGACTAAATTCAATATTGATATATAATATAGGTGGTAAGTTTTAACCAAATAAAACAGTTAAAAAAAGGGGATTAAATGCAGTCAAAACATATTGATTTTAATATAGATTTAGCACAAGGCTTCGGATTTTTTAAGAATGAAAAAGAAGAAGAACTTTTAGATTATGTAAGCTCCGTGAATATTTCCTGCGGATTTCATGCCGGAGATCCGCTGTTAATAAGAGATTTTTTATTAAAATGTAAAGAAAAAAATATAACAATAGGTGCGCATATCGGATTTAATGATATACAAGGTCTGGGATACAGACCAATGGAATTATCTGAAGAAGAAACGGAAGCTATTGTTTTATATCAAATAGGAGCATTAGCTTCATTTGCAAAATCATACGGCATGACAATAGATCACGTAAGACCGCATGGCGCTATGTATAAATTAGCGTCCGAAAATCTTAATTTTTCCGTTACAATAGCCAATGCAATTAAAAAATTCGATAAATGGCTTGTATATACCGGATTAGACAATGAAATATTGGATAAAGTCGAAGAAGAAACAAATATAGTAGTCAGCAGAGAGTTGTTTATTGATAAATTTTATAATTCCGATTTTACTCCCGATTGGGAAAATAAAAAATTTGTTAATGATGATGACGCTTTAAACAGAATAAGAACAGTATTATTTTCATCGCAAATTAAAATAGGAAACGGATTATTCATGCCTGTAAAGTGCGATACTATTCATTTTGATACAAAAAATCCCAACATAACAAAATTGTTAAAAGAAGCTAATACACTGGTAACACCAACACCATTTAATTACAATAAAGCCGAGCTGTCAGGGTGGGTATAAGGAGTTAAAAGTGAAGATTAATAAGCTCTTTTTAAAAATACCAAAAGACGCAGGCTGGCTGTTACCGGGTTTGGAAGTTAAACGCTGGTTCATATTAATTATTATCGGCGCAGTTATGGCAGCAGTTGGTTTATGTATAATTACTAACTTAAAGCCGTTAATAACATTATTTAATATGGTAATGAGAATATCTCAAACATTACCTCCAAACTTAACGGGGTGGTTATTAATCGCTCTTGGTGCATTATTTTTCTTTATAGGCTGGCTAAAAGCCAATTATTCAATCTTAGATGTGAATAATGAAAGGAACAGACATGCGCTTCTTGAAGATTTATACAGAAGACGGAAATTAAACAGAGGGCCGAAAATAGTAGCTATTGGAGGCGGAACAGGGCTTTCAACAATGCTGAAAGGCATAAAAAAGATTACCAATAATATAACGGCAGTTGTTACCGTAGGCGATGACGGAGGAAGTTCGGGAAAATTAAGAGAAGAATTGGGTGTTCTTCCGCCCGGTGATATACGAAGCTGTATTGCTGCATTGGCAGATGATGAAGATTTAGTTACCAAATTATTTCAATTTCGTTTCAAAGACTGTGCAGGTTTATCAGGACATAGTTTTGGAAATTTATTTTTAACCGCTATGTGTGAAATAACGGGAGATATGGTAAGAGCGGTAAAAGAATCATCAAAAGTTTTATCAATAAGAGGAAGAGTTCTGCCTTCAACATTAGATGATATGAGGCTTGTTGCCGAAATGGAAGACGGGTCAATAATAAAAGGTGAATCCAATATACCTGAGTCCGGTAAAAAAATTAAAAGATTATTTACGGAGCCTGATAATTGTAAACCGTTAGAAGACGCCATTTGGGCAATAAATGATGCGGATATTATAATACTTGGCCCGGGTAGTTTATATACAAGCGTTATCCCCAATTTGTTAATAAAAGATATAGCAAAAGCAGTAAATAATTCAAAAGCGAAAAAAATATATGTATGCAATATAATGACACAACCGGGAGAAACTGACGGTTTTTCAGTGTCAGACCATATTAAAACACTCATAAATCATGCAAAATATGAAAAAATTATTGATGCGGTTCTTGTAAACACAACTCTTCCTAATGAATTAATTGCCCCGTATAAGGATGCAGGCTCGGTTCCTGTTGTTGTGGATACGGAAGAAGTTAACAAAATGGGAATTCAAGTTATACAAAAAAATTTAATTGAAGATAAACGTTTTGAAGACGGGCATTCTTCTTTTGTCAGACACTCACCCAGCAGACTTGCCAGAATTATTTACTACTGGTACAGAAAAGGAGAAATAAAAAATCATGAATGATTCTATTAAACCGGTTACTGCTAAAACTTTTCAAACAATGAAAAATAATAATGAAAAAATTACAATGCTTACCGCATACGATTTTTCAACGGCAAAATATATAGATGAAGCCGGTATTGACTCAATTTTAGTCGGCGACTCTTTAGGAATGACAATACTGGGTTATGATTCAACAATAAAAGTTACAATAGATGATATGATGACATTTACAAAAGCTGTATCCAACGGAGTTAAAAGAACAATGGTTATAGCTGATTTACCTTTTCTTTCGTATCACGTTTCAAAAGAACAAACAACAATTAATGCGGGGAAATTAATTCAAACAGGTGCTAATGCGGTTAAACTGGAAGGTGCTTCCGATTTTATACTGGATGAAGTAAATCACCTTGTTAATTCGGGAATAAACGTTATGGGACATTTAGGTTTTACCCCTCAATATATAAATACTATCGGCGGATATTACATTCAGGGTAAATCTTATGAAAATACAATAAAACTATTGGAATCGGCTAAAAAATTGGAAGAAAATGGTGCGTTTGCAATAGTACTGGAAATGGTTCCCGTTGAATCCGCAAAATATATTACCGAAAACCTTAATATTCCAACAATAGGAATCGGCGCAGGAAATTACTGCTCAGGACAAGTATTGGTTATTGATGATTTACTCGGAAAATTTCCGGGGAATGTTCCAAAATTTGTTAAACAATATGCTAATATAAAAGATATAATGAAACAGGCAATATCAAAATATAAAAATGACGTAAAAAATAATATTTTCCCCTTCGAGGAAAATATGTTTAATCTTACAAAAGAAGAGAAAGAAAAATTGGAATATGCTTTTACTAAATAAAATTGACGATGTAAGAAAAAATATAAAAGATTGGAAGGAAGAAAAATATACAATAGGACTCGTTCCTACAATGGGCGCACTTCATAAAGGACATGCTTCTTTAATAAAAAAGGCGAAAGAAACATGCGACAAAGTTATAGTAAGTATATTTGTTAATCCTATTCAATTCGGCCCCAATGAAGATTATGACAAATATCCAAGGACTATAGAAAAAGACAGTGAACTCTGTCGTGAACTGGGCGTAGATATTATATTTGCCCCCGCTCCCGAAGAAATGTACGGAGAGAATAAAAAATTATCTAATAATGAATTTACATTTATATATCCCGCATATAATTATGTTGATTGTATGTGCGGTAAATCAAGGCCGGGACACTTTGACGGCGTGGCAACGGTTGTTATGAAGCTTTTTAACATTACAAAAGCTGATTATGCCTTCTTCGGACAAAAAGATGCCCAGCAATTATTCATTTTGAAACAAGTTGTAAAAGATTTAAACCTTGATATAAATATTATCTCCTGCCCCATTGTAAGAGAAACAGACGGATTGGCACTAAGTTCACGTAACACGTATCTTTCCGAAACAGAAAGAAAAAATGCTATCACTATATCTAAAGCATTATTCAAAATAAAAGAATTATATGAAACAGGTATTAAAGATACAAATATTATGTTTGATACCGCTATATCAATACTAAACAAAGATATTGATTTAGAATATCTGGAATTTAGAAATTTTGAGACTTTTGAAAAAGTTAATGAATTAAAAAAGAATACATTAATTGCAATAGCTGCGAAATCAGGTAAAACTAGGTTAATTGACAATATAATATTATAAAGTAAATGGCACAAAAAAAATCAAGATTATCATCAAGAATAGATACATTAAGACAAGCATTAATGCTTGTGAAGATTTGTCGTGTTATTTTATTAATATATACTTTTCTGTGTTTTTTATTCTGGATATTAAACTGTCTTGAGGTAGATTGGTTATATAAATTTAATGCTTTGTTTATACTGCCTTATAAATTTGTTTCAACTTTTTATAAAGTACAGGGTGTTTCTACCGATTTTTCATTGGTAATTATAGGTATAATAACTTTAGTATTAGCCTTTTCATTAAATTCAGTTTCAGAAGCTATTACAAACAAAATAGTTGAGTTAGAAGAGCAGCTGGAGAACCAGAGAGAAAGAAGGAAACGACAATTAAAAGCCCATAAAATATCTAATCCCGTACTGGGTAATGATTCTGTTCCCGAAAGTAACAGTGTTATGCCGACGGTTGAACCATTGGAAACAGAACCGCCTAAATTAGTATTTATTATTACTAATCATATTCATCGTATAAAAAGACAAAGTACTGATTTGGAATTAACATTCCAGCAAGTTGAAGTATGGAATCAGCGTGTAAATAAAAGACTTATTGAAAATTTCAACTCTTCTCAGCCTATTCAAAAAGGTTATTACAGGAAAAATCTCTTTTTGGTATATAAAGAATTCAATCAAACTGACAATATAATTTACTACATTAATCCTACCCTTGATTCAATTATAATGGAATTCAAAAAATACGGAATTGAAATATCGTTCAGTTATGTATTAAGTTCAATTTCAAACAGTAAAGAATTAGAAAAAGAGCTTGATTGTATGGACACTGTATTATCTTTGAATTTTATAAATGAACCTGTAGTAACACAAAGATTTAAAATTAATTATGATAAAAAAGCAAATCCAATGTATTATGTACAATTAAGAGGCGAATATAATTTATCAAAAAATCTTACTATATCAAACAGGCAGTCGTTATATACACTTATAAAGAAACAACAAGGAGAATAAAATGAAAATGAAAATTACCAGAATGGCTCATAACAAATTTCTGCCGGAATATAAAACAGAAGGCTCTTCAGGAATGGATTTATATGCTGCCATTGATAAAGATATAACACTAAAACCTTTAGAACGAGCTTTAATTCCTACAGGAATAAAAATTGAAATACCTGTTGAATACGAAGCTCAAATAAGAGCTCGTTCAGGGTTATCGGTAAAACATGGAATAACGCTTATTAATGCGGTAGGGACAGTTGATGCTGACTATAGAGGTGAAGTTTGTGTAGGACTTGTTAATTTATCAAATGAAGAATACACAATAAAACCTGACGACAGAATTGCACAAATGGTAATTGCCAGAGTTGAAAAAGCTGAAATAGAAGTTACAACAGAGTTAGCAGTTTCAGCACGAGGCGAAGGCGGTTTTGGTTCTACGGGAAAATAATAAATTTTGTCATAAACAAAAAGAGTCCTGTAAATACAAAGGACTCTTTTTTTATTTTTAATAAAAATCTACGAGAACAAATGATACCCCGTAATAAATGAACATACCAAAAATATAGCGGAAAGCACATAAGTAACTCTATTTAAACCTTTTTCCGCACTTTTTTGAGAAGCAAATAAATTAGCACTTCCGCCGATAGCACCAAGTCCGTCACCTTTAGGAGAATGTAAAAGCACGAGTAATATTAATAAAACCGCACTTATTATTTGTATAATCCATATAAATGTTAACATATTAATATATTCCTTTTTATTTCTTATTCTCAGAGTTTAACATAAACATAATAATTTGTATAACATCTTCAATTTTTGTATCATATAATAAAATTTTTTTTATCTTTGATTTTTCTCCCGAAACCAGCTTAATTTTAGATTTATTAATTGAAAATACATCTGAACAAAATGATATTAATTCTTTGTTAGCTCTATTTTCAATCGGCGGAGAAGAAATTTTAATTCTCAAAAATTCTTCATTAAAATCTACAATTTTATTAAAAGCCGAATTAGGTACAAGCTTTATGTTAATATAAACTCCGATATCATCCTGAGTTAAAAATTTATAATCAGATTCCATACAATTATTATACAATAATTGTATTAAGTATAAAATAACATCTGGAAAAAATAAGAAATAAAGTGTAAAATTAAGTTCATAAGCAGGTAAAACAAATGGAACAAGAAAATATATTTTTAGGTCTAAAAAAAATATTAGATGAACAAAACAGAAGCGAAGAAGATATTCAAGAGATATATAGAGCTTTTAAATTTGCCCAAAAGCTTCACGAAGGTCAATACAGAGTTAGCGAAGAGCCATATATAATTCATCCGGTAGAAGTAGCAAAAATACTGGCAACATTGAAAGTGGATAAGCATACATTAATGGCGGCTTTATTGCATGATACCATTGAAGATACAGGAATAACACCTGAACAAGTAGGAAAAGAATTTGGTGAAGATGTATTAAATCTTGTTCTGGGGATAACAAAACTAGACAAACTGCAATTCAAATCAAAGGAAGAACGGCAGGCTGAAAATTTTCGCAGAATGTTTGTTGCTATGGCTAAAGATATAAGAATAATATTCTTAAAATTAGCTGATCGTCTGCACAATATGCGAACACTTAATTATATGGCGCCTAATAAGCAAATAAGAATTGCCCAAGAGACTTTAGATATTTTTGCGCCTTTAGCAAACAGATTAGGTATCGGGAAAATAAAAGCAGAACTTGAAGATTTATCTTTGAGATACTTAAATCCGCAAAAATACTTTGAAATTGCACAATTAGTCGCCCAAAAAAAAGTTGAAAGAGAAAATACCGTTAAACTTTTAATTGATGAGATATCAGAAAGTCTAAAGCGAAATGAAATTAATGCGGAAATAACAGGAAGAGCAAAGCACTACTACAGTATTTACAAAAAAATGCAAAGACTTAATGTCGCATTTAATGATTTATATGATATTACCGCAGTAAGAGTAATTGTAGATACAGAACGTCAATGCTATGAAGTTTTAGGTATAATCCATTCATTATTTAAGCCTATCCCCGGACGTTTTAAAGATTATATAGCAATGCCTAAAGGCAACGGGTATAAATCACTGCACACATCCGTAATCGGCCCGAAACAAAAACCTTTGGAAGTTCAAATAAGAACATCAGAAATGCACAAAATTGCGGAATATGGTGTTGCCGCTCATTGGAAGTATAAAGAATCAGGTTCAATAAAAGCCGAATCTAAAGATGATATTAAATTTTCCTGGATGCATCAGATGATTGAACTGGATAAAGAATCTACAAATGCAAATGAGTTCGTAGAAAAAGTCAAAATAGACCTTTTTGATAATCAAATATTCGCATTTACGCCTATGGGCGATATTATAGACCTTCCGTTAAATGCAACGCCTATAGATTTTGCTTTCAGAATTCATTCGGAAGTAGGTTATAAAACTACAGGTGCGCTTATAAACGGACGTATAGCTCAGCTTGATACTAAATTAAAAAATGGTGATATAGTTGAACTGTTTACGTCAAAGACAGGAGAACCAAAACTCCACTGGCTGAAATTCTGCGTCACTAAACAAGCTCAGTCAAAAATACGTCAATGGTTCAAGAAACATAACAGAGATGAACACATTATTAACGGACGTAATATGCTTGAACAAGAAATTACGAAAAATGTTTTTGATGAATTATCTAAAAATGGCGAATTACTTGAAATTGCCAAAATTTTAAATTATATATCAGTTGATGATTTACTTGCTGCAATAGGTAATGGAGAAACAACCGTTAATAAAGTAACAAGTAAAATAAAAAAGCCGGAACAAGAAGTTCCGAACCAATTCATTTCATCAAAGAAAAAATCCCAATATAAAGATGAAATAATAGGTTTGGAAGGAATGCTCTACAGTTTTGCAAGATGCTGTTCGCCTGTTCCCGGTGAACACATAGTAGGCGTGGTTACACGAGGCAAAGGAGTTTCTATTCACAGAATTGACTGTCCTTCTTTAGATACCGTTCCTGAAGAAAGACTCATGAATATTAGCTGGAGAAATAATGAAACTCCAAATAAAACCTACGTTACATCCATACGTATTAACTGCGTTGATAAACTGGGTATGTTAAAAGATATTCTTGTCAAAGCTGCTGACTGCAATACAAATATTACTTATGCGAATGTAAAAACAAATCATTCCAAAAAAATAGGTATTATAGAATTGGGTGTTGAAGTAAACGGTATTGATAATTTGACTCAAATAATTAATGCGTTTCAATCTCTGCCTGATGTACATTCTGTTAAAAGAATTCAAATGAACTCTAAGATTAAATTATCACCTGAGTTAAAACAGCAAACAAAATCAAAATCCAAAAAAACAACGAAACAAAAATAATTAATAATTATTTATTATAAATAAGTTTTTCAAATTCGGTTAAAGCTTCAATACCAACTAACTGTTCAAGTGCAGCACGATTTTCGAGAAAATCAAGTTCTAATTTTGCTTTGTTATCTTTAGCACTTCTGTAATATGCATCCGCAATAAGAAGTTGTTCCTGCGTTTGATAAATAGAAGAATTATATCTTTCTTCTCTTGCTTTTAAATTTTTTTCCGCCATAGAAAGCATATTTAACGCCGTCATATAATCAAAATACTGGTCAACAACTTTCTTTTGGAGATTATCAACTTTAGTTATAAGCACAATCATATCCGCATCAGTTACTTTAGTATATTTATAATTTAAATCTTTATCATTAAAAGAAAGAGAATTTAATAGTTGACCGCTGATTAATGCACCAGTTGCCGCAAACGGATTTCCAAGTCCTGCACCTGCGATTGAGGACACTGTAGATAATGGTCTTATTATTTTTTTGATTATTGTTTCATCCGGCTTATCAGCATCAGGATTAGATAATTTATAAAGTGCAAACTTTATGGTTTCACTTCTTAATGCTGCACCTGCCCATAAAATTTGAACGTGTTCAAGCATATCTTCTTTTTCTACGGCAAGCAATTTTGAAATTTCGTTTGAAATATCTTTTAATGTACTGTCTGCATAGGTTGAATTTTTTATATATTCTTTTTCATATGAAGCTGTTTTTGCTTTTTTTGTTTTTGTCGTATCTATTGTTCTGTATTCTTTTTCTATATCATATGTTACGCCAAGCCTGTATTTCGGATTTTTTGGCAGTTGTAAATCTTTTAATTCCGTATCTGCGTTAACGGTATTTGAACATATTATTAATATTAAAAGAATATATAATAATTTTTTCATTTCTTTATTAAATTCTCCGTATTAATTAATTGATTTTTCAACGCATATTGAGAAAGACTCAAACTGTCAACAGCTTTTTTCCCCGCCAAGCGTTCAAGGGCAAGATATAATTTTTTTGCTTCCTGTTCTTGTTGATATTCCTGTAATTGCATATCTTCATATAATGCTGATGATACAACAAGCTCTGCTACGGAATTATTTTTTAACGCCTCGGAATAATTTTTATTATAAAGGATTATTCTTGAACGTGTATCTTTAAGTTTGTTTAATGCACCTTTATATTCATAATATGTTGATATTATTTTTTCTTGAAGCTCCTCTATGGTTCCTGCAAGCTGAATAAGCTCCGTGTCTGTAATCATAACAGTTTCACCTGATGAAGCTTCTTTGTTAATATAATTATTCGCCAATCTTCCTGCGGAAAAAGAAGCCGTCTGAGCCATTACATTTGACCCTGTAAACATCGGAATAAAACTTGCACCGTACACTAAGGCTGATAAGCTTTTTGCCATTATTGAAGAATGCAGTCTCCTTTGTGATTCAGGCGTATTTAATTTGTTCATTGTAAATTTTATCAAATTATTATTATCTATTGTTGCCTGCCACAAAATATCTATATCTTTAACTTCATCTTCTTTTTGCATATGAATTAAATTTTCAATTTCACTTCTGTCTTTAAGTACAAGATTTTTATTACCTAAAGACTTTTGCGGTGATAATTTCAATTCATTTTTCTCAAATTTTTCAAGCGTAACAACTTCGGCGAAAACATTCTCTTCTGTGCCTGACAAAGCTATAATACATCCTATTATTAACGCTCTTTTTAATATATCTTTCACAATTCCTATCCCTATATATTTTTTATATCACATAAATAACTCTATTTCCAATTATTATAAAAACGGAGTTACAATTTTTTCCCTGGTGTGTTTTTTTATTATATTTTTTATTCCTGTATTACCAATTGAAATAATACCTTTTCCGTACTTATCTTCCAGTTTATCCAATACAGAGGGAAGTTCTTCTTCTTTTTGTTTCACTCTGTCATCAAATAATGTCAACTGCAATTTTTCAGCGTCAATTAACGAATAAGCATGTATTCCTGATGAACGGTATAATATACCTTCCAAATAAATTTCATTAAAAAGCGTCTTAACAATTCTTATTAATTCAAATTCCGAGTTTGTAGGATTTTGTAACTTCTCTTCCCTGTAATACACTTTAAAATCCTTCGTTCTCAGCATTACCGCAATATAATTTGTTTTTAAATTATTACCCCTAAGTTTTTTACAAACGTTATTAAGATGAATATTCAACTCAGTTATTATATAATCTTTATCTTTTGAAAATTGAGGAAAAGCTCCGGTTCTTTGTATTGATTTCGGCTTAATATCTTCTTCACAAAAAGGAATAACACTATAGCCCATTAATTCATATTTCAATTCCAAACCTTTTTTACCAAATACTCTTTTATAAAATTCATTATCTTTTAACGGAATTTCATGAGCATAAAATACGCCCCATTTTCTTAAACTACGGGCAATATTTTTGCCTATTCCCCATAAATCTTCAATTTTTACATTTTCGATTTCTTCATTTACGAGATGATGTCTTATATAATAAACTCCAATTCCTTGTTTAGCTCTATGACTGGCAAGTTTTGCCAATATTTTTGAAGGTGCGAGTCCGACTGACACATTAATTCCAATCTTATTTTCTATATCATTTTTTATTTTTTGTGCGAGTTCATAATAAGACATTTTAAATATTTTATCTAAATTTGTTACATCCAAAAATGCTTCATCAATGGAATAAACATCAACTATATCCGAATAATTATGTAATAACTGCATCATTCTTGACGATATTTCATGATAAAGCGGAAAATTAGAACTCAAATACACGACATTAGAAAAGTTTTTCTTTGCCATGAAATAGGGAATACCCATTGGAATGCCCATTTTTTTAGCTTCATTTGAGCGGGCAATAACACATCCGTCATTATTGCTTAACACGCATACTGCCTTATTTTTCAAATCAGGGTTTACCATTTGTTCACAAGAAGCGAAAAAGTTATTTCCGTCAACCAATATAATATATTTTTGTTTCATAACCATCCTAAAAGAAAAATTTGCGGGGCGCTTGGGAGGAGTATTGCCCCGCTATAGAAGAATAAATATTTAAATTATAATTTTCTTACAATTCCTTGTGCAATACCAAATATAACCAGTTGTTCTTTTGGATATAAGTTTGGATAATTTTTATTAGCAGGTTCAAGCCATACTTTTCCGTTTTTATTCCTGTAGGTTTTCAATGTATATCCGCCGTCTATAAAGGCAATAACTATATCTCCGTTTCTTGCGGTATTGGTTTTTTCCACTATTACCTTATCACCTTCAAATATACCCAAATCTATCATTGAATCTCCGGAAACAGTAAATAAAAATGTAGACGGATTATTTATTTTAAAACTTTCATCAAGTGAAACTCTTTTTTCTATATAATCATCCGCTACAGAAGCGAATCCTGCTTTTACAGCGGAAGAAAATAATACTGCTCCAAACAGTTCTTTATTTATAAAGAATCTTCCGTTTTTTTCCTGTATTAAGTTTTCTTCTTTTAACTTATTAAAGTACTGCCAAACTGAATTTTTATGTTTAAAACCAAATTCTTTAGCTATTATTTCAAAGCTGGGTAAAGTATCCTGCCCATACATACTTTTAAGTTTTTCAAAAAATGTTTTTTGTTTTTCAGTAATCATATTTATATTATAGACAAATGTCTATAATTAGTCAATAGTGATATAAAAATTTTTTATAGCAAAATTTTTTTTTATAGTTTTTAATAACAACAAACTGCACTTATACAATGCAAGAAAGGAAATTATATAATGCAAATATCAGGTATAAAAAATAATTTTACAAATTTTAAAACACGACCCTCAATAAAAAAAATAAAAACAAACAATAATAAACCTAACAGTAATATAATAATAAATTCTAAAAAAATTCCCATAATTTTAGCAGCCATGAGTGCATGCCTTTTAAGCGGATGCGCACTAAAACCTCAAAATAACAATTCGGCAAATAATGTTGACAATCATAATTATTCAATTTCAGAATCATATAATGATTCAAATATCAATTCAGACAACACTCAAGAAACATTACCAAATACCGATAAAGATATTTCATCTCAGACCACCAGACGTTCATTAAAAAATGATTCTTTTTACGAAAATTCAAGAATTTCAGAAATTTATCTTCCCGGTACGCCAAAAGAATTAATCATTCATCCTGATGAAAATCTGCCCCATAATGAAAACGGAAGTATTATTATTACCGGAAGAAAAAATAAACTTGCACCATATTCAAAAGAATATGAACTTACCGAAGCAACAAATCTAAGAAATTTAATAATAAAATGTTACAATAACGATATTCAAAATTATATAAACCAAGACAAAGATAACGTAAATGAAAGATTTGAATTTATTAACAATAAAATTTTATCGGAAATTCTCCAAGCTAATCCATATATAGCAGACAAAGTAAATAAACAAGTCAGTAAAAATGAGTCAATATCAAATAACGACTTATTGAATTTACCGCTTTGCGAAACAGATGATGAAATAGTTTTATTAACACTGCCTGCAGAAATTATAGTTCAAGAACCTGATGATTCTGAAAAAAGCGTAAATTCAGAAGAAATAAATTATGATTTAAAGACATACCTTCCAAAAGAAAATAGTGCAATAATTTCAACCGAAGATGGTTTCGGTTACAAAAACATTCAAGATGCAATCTATGACAACTATGGCAAAGATATTTCTGATGAAGCCTACAGAGATATTTTATTTTCTATAGCTGATGATTATAGAAACAGTTACTTTTTTGAATACAATCTGGATGATATGAATTTTTATGAGTTGAGCAGTATAAAAAATATTACCGACGCTAACAGAACACAATTTTTAAAATTCCCTGACGAATACCCTTTTTGTTTATTAGCTTTACCGACTGTATCTACTATTTCAAGTAATACACAAAAAGAAGTTTCTGAAACAGACAAAAACGGAATTATATATGATATTAATCCCTCTTATCAAAAAGTAAAAATGGCTGATAATGGAAATAATAAGCTAATTGATGTTTTACAATACTATCATTCTTCTGACGGAAAAGGTGCCATAGCGATATTAGACAGTAATAAAGAAAGAATTATAAATCCTCAGATTAAAAATTCCAATATTCTTGCTTCACATATTATTCAACAAATTATTCTGTCTAATCTGCCTGTATTTACCGCTTCTTACGAAGATGAAACAGGATTTCATGAATATGGTGTTTTTGATGTTGATGAAGGCTATAAATTTCAATCTCAAGATGATTTAGACGCAAATGAACTTTTAAATCATTCGCACATAAATCTTGAAAGAGCATTTAATTATAACTTTGTCGGCAAAAATAATGAAAATAAATTCAAAGAAAATATTTCTCTTAATTTACCCAAATTTTCTTACAGAATCAATTCAATGGAGTAATAATAATTAAATGTAAAATTATAACAATAAAAAGTCCAAAGACAGCCTTTGGACTTTTGTATATTAAATCAATAGTGTATAATAAAGAAAAAGGAGTTTATTATGGCAAAAGAATGCAGTTTTGATATTGTTTCCGAATTTGATAAGCAAGAGCTTGTTAACGCTGTTGATCAGGTTAAAAGAGAAATTAACTCAAGGTTTGATTTAAAAGGGTCTAACTCTGATGTAATTTTAGATGCCGATAAATCAATTACAATAACAACTAATGATGAAATGAAACTTAAAAATATTCTTGATATCTTACAATCCAAAATGATTAAGCGTTCCTTAAGCATTAAAATATTAGACGCTCAGCCTATAGAAAACGCTTTGGGCGGAAATGTAAGACAAATATTTAACTTAAAAAAAGGCTTATCACAAGAATTAGCAAAAAAAATTGTTGCTGATATAAAAAATACAAAACTTAAAGTTCAAGCTTCTATTCAAGGCGAACAAGTAAGAGTATCGGGCAAAGAAAAAGATGATTTACAAGCTGTAATTAAAATGTTAAGAGGTAATGAAGAAAATTACAGCCTGCCTTTGCAATTTCAAAATTACAGATAAATGAATTTTTTACAAAATATATCGTTATAAGAAATGAAAGAATGTATGAAAATAAAATTAATTAATTTAATATTATTTATCTTAATACTCTGTCCTTCATATTGTAATGCAGCCAATATGGTTACATATACATATCAAGACGGAACAGGTATACCTGAAAATCAAGAACCGGATGCAAAAGAAATAATAGAAGAACCAAAACAAAAGCCCGAAGTAAATCAAGAACAGCCAAAGACTATTTATGTACCGGTTTATCAGCAAAACTATAATCCGTATTATTATCAATATACATACCCCGGTTATGTAGGGGTATATAACACAAATCCAAATTATTTTAACAATTCAGGGAATTTTTCCTTTAATTATTCAGGTTTCGGATTTTCATACGGAAATACATATTACCGCAATCCGAAACCACCCGGCGGATATTATCCTCCGCCGCCGCCCCCGCCTCATCCGCCTTCACACAACGGCAGACCTCAAAATCCTCAAGGTTCTCACAGCGGGCCTTCTCATAAACCCGGAGAATAATTATATATAAAAAAGACCCTTTTTTAGGGTCTTTTAATATAATTTAGTTAAACAGCCTTTCACTCATTCATCACAGCTATAAAAAACTGCTCATCTGATTTATTAATATCTATAGTGAGCAAAAGCCTTATTTGCTTCAGCCATTTTATGAGTATCTTCACGTTTTTTGCAAGCAGCGCCCGCACCGTTTGAAGCATCCATTAACTCGTTTGTAAGTTTTTCAACCATAGATTTTCCGCTGCGTTTTTTTGCTGCGTCAATAATCCATGTTGAGCCGAGAACCATACCTCTATCTGCTTTAACTTCAAGAGGAACTTGATATGTAGAACCGCCGATTCTTCTTGCTTTAACTTCCAAAAGCGGTGTAGCATTTGTTAATGCTTTTTTAAAAATTTCTAACGGTTCATCCTTTGATTTAGTTTTTAAATTTTCCAATGTTGAATAAAATATTTTTTCTGCAACAGATTTTTTTCCGCGTCTCATTAATCTGTTAATAAAGCTTGCGATATCAACGCTATTATAAACAGCATCAGGAGCAGGTATTCTTCTTGCAGGTTTACTACGTCTTGACATTATAAATCGCCTTTCCTATTTTTTCTTAGCCCTTTTAGCGCCGTATTTAGATCTTGATTTAGCTCTATTTGCAACGCCTGCTGTATCTAAAGTACCTCTAATAATATGGTATCTGACACCCGGAAGGTCTTTTACCCTTCCGCCTCTGATTAATACAACAGAGTGTTCCTGAAGGTTATGTCCAATACCCGGAATATATGAAGTAACTTCAAAACCGTTTGTTAATCTTACCCTTGCTACTTTTCTCAAAGCCGAATTAGGTTTTTTAGGAGTTGTTGTATAAACTCTGGTACAAACACCTCTTCTTTGAGGGCAATTTGTTAACGCCGGCGATTTAGTCTTATCAGTTGTTCTTTGACGTTCTTTACGTACTAACTGTGCTATTGTTGGCATGTTTTCTCCTTGTATGTTTAATTATTTTAGGTTCTAACCTCTTAACGCCTCCTCGTCGTCATTCGGCAAGCACCTGTGGTTCGTTCAGCACAAACAGAACCACTCTCTTTCTATCGTATATATTTATTGATACTACAATCATAATTCGTTGTCAATAAGTTTTATAGCGTTCTTTTAAGTAAAATTAATAATCTAACTTTTATTTTTTAGTGCATTATTAAGTGCTATCTCAAGCGAAGCTATTTTCCTTTCCAACGCCTCTTTATCATCAGAATCTATTTCATTCTGCTGAGATAATTTTTCTGTCTTTCTGGCATAAAATTCTATCTGGGTTTTGTATCTTTCACCCAAAACTAAAGAGTATATTATACCCGATATCAAACCTATTATGTAGAACAGTAATATTATAAACATTGTATTTAATATAATATGACTTCCGTCAAATGATACACTGAATTGAACGGTTGTATGCGCATTATTATTTACCAGCATTAAATATATTAAAATTACAAATAAAATACCTTCAACAACTGTTAAAATTACTCTGCTTTTCATTATTTTCTGCTCCTTAAATATTTTAGAACTTTTTCTATATCTTTATCAGGTTCGATTTTTAGTTCAATTATATCATCATTTTTTAATACGGCAAATCTTAATGAATAAGCTTGAAGCACCTGTTCTGTCGTTTTGACGGGAAAGGGAATTTTATTATACAAAGAATCATTAACTATAGGATGAGAAATATAGTTCATATGCACTCTTATTTGATGAGTTCTGCCCGTTAAAAGAGTCAGCTCAACATAAGAATAGTCTTTAAATTGTTCTATAACTTTATACTTTGTTATTGATGGTTTTCCATTTTCATCAACTGCCATTTTTTCAGGATTTTTTATGCTCCTTGCAATAGGGAAATCAATAGTTCCTTCTATTTCGTCAAAATTACCATGCACTACTGCTAAATATTTTCTTATTGCCGTTTTATTTTTAATTTGCTCTGCCAAAAATTCATGCACCTTATTATTCTTTGCTATCAATAAAAGTCCGGATGTATTTCTGTCAAGACGATGAACTATTCCCGGACGCAATACGCCGTTTACATCAGATAGACCTTCGTAACTATATTTATATAAAAGCGCATTGACAAGAGTTGCCGATGTTTCTTTATTTGTAGGATGAGTAAGCATATTTTTCGGTTTATTTATAACCAGAATATCATTATCTTCATATTTTATATCAAGCGGTATTTTTTCGGGTTTAATAATTACAGAATCTTCTTCACTCAAAATAATTGTTATTTCATCATCATTTTTTACCAAAAAAGAAGCTTTTTGCACTTGAGAATTTACAAATATCTGATTTTTTTTTATTAAATTTTGTATCTGAGACCTTGAACCGTAAGTTTGTTCATTTGCTAAAAATGTATCCAATCTGACAGGTTTAACTAAAGATTGGATACTAAAAACATATTTTTTTGCCATCTTAAATTATCTTCTGGTAAATAAAGCTACAATCAAAGCAAAAGCGCCGACTACAATGAATATATCCGACATGTTAAACACAGGAACATTCGGCATAAAATCCATACTTATATAATCTATTACATACCCTAAATTAATTCTTTCAATAAGATTCATCAAGATACCGCCGCTCAATATACTAAGAGCGGAAGAACCCGTAGGGGTGATTTTACCTGAAAATATTACTACACTAGCAATCATAGCAATTAATGCAACAAAAGAAGCCATTATTATTAATGCCGTCTGGTCTGGGAATAATCCGAATGCAGCACCGGTATTATGAACTTCATACAATGATAATATACCATTTCCGCATTTTCCCGTAGGTGATTGTTTACAACAGTATATAACCACCCATTCCAAACCGTATGAAATAACTGCCAGTACTATAGTTAAAACGAAATATTTTATTATCACACTTAAATCAAAAAAAGATTCATCTTTTTTATGATTATAATGTTTACCACGCTTAACATTATTTCTTTGCATCAACTATCTCCTTATTTTTATTATTATCATTCTTTTTATTTACAACATTAACTCTGCTCATAACAAAAGCCATACCCACCATATCGAAAGACATTTCAGGCGGATTTACGACAGGAACTGTAATACCGATAGTAACTGATGCATATTCATTATGATTATCAGTATTTGAAGTAAGAACTCTTTCCAATACATCTGATTTCATACCCTTAAAAACATCTTTTTTAGAAATTTGCGGATGTATTATCGGTTCATTTACAATAGAACCCACCATAAATACACCGTCAGGTGACGTTGTTGTAACCTTTACATTATAATCACATCCCGCAGGAATCATGTCAGGTGCTTCAATAGATATATTCATTTTTTTTGCCTGACCATATCTTAAAGACAGTTTTTCAGACGTAATAACAGAAGATAATAATTTCCAGGTTCCGCCTTCTTTTCTCAAATAATCCGTATAATAAATATCCGAATTAACTAATCCATAGTCCTTTACCTGAACTTGAGACTTTGCTGTTAAGCCTTGTGCCGTTTCATGGGCTTTTACACTGGCATAATCACCTTGTATTTTTATTTCTTCAATTGTCGTTGTATATTTAATGTCTTTATATGCATCTATTGCCAGACTCATCATTTCAAACAACGTTTTTTTATCAAAACCGTCATTGTTGACAAAAGAATCAGAATACATTTTTTTCAATGATTCCATATCATTTTTTTCTGCATATCTGTTAAATTTTTTAATGAATGACTGGATTTGCGATTCGGGAGAACGCTGAAATTTAGTTTTCAAACTGAATTTTTTTATAACATTTTCTTCTTCTTCTGTTATATTAGCATTTTTTTCATCCTTAACCTGAACTTCAACACTTGCACTTTTATCAACAACCGGTGCAATTGCATAGGAAGAACTGTTTAATGAAAACAATAGTGAAACAATAACCCATAAAAACAAATTATTTTTTTTCATACACTGCCTTTATTTATTTTCTGCTCTTTTTCTGTATAAAATACATAAAAAGAAATCCGTACTAACTAATAATAAGTTTATTACATAGAGCCAAAAAACTAAATCCATAGAATTGATGATTTTATTAATAATTCCGCAGAGATAACCGATAATTATCAAAGTAAGAAAAAGTCTGCTTTTACCTTTCACATTTTTTGATTTATATGTTTTTATAACAGCAAAAGGCCAGCTTGCACCGAAACATATCAACATGCCTGCTTCAAACAAGCTCATTGACTTCATTTGAAAACTTTGTAACAATAAGTCCATCATATTCTCTCCTGTTTTTTTATTTTATTTTAGCATAAATTATGTTTTTGATAGAATAAAAATGAGGACAAAATGATTTTAGTTATTGATATAGGAAATACGAACATAACGCTCGGAGTATTTAACGGGGATGAGATAATTCACGTTTGGCGTTTATCTACAAACGATACAAGGACTGAAGACGAATACGGAGTATTTGTAAAAAATTTACTGCGGGAAACAAATTTAGATACAAAGATTACCAATGCAGTTATATCAAGCGTTGTTGTTCAGCTGACCGAGCGAATGAAAACAGCACTAAAAAAATATTTAGGAATAGACTCGTTAATAATCTCGCATAAAATAAAAACAAACATAATTATTAAAACAGATGAACCGTCGCAAGTAGGTGCCGACAGAATAGCGAATGCCTGCGCCGCCGCAAAATTATATTCAGCTCCCGCTATTGTTGTCGATTTTGGTACTGCAACTTCTTTTGATATTGTTAATAAAAATAATGAATTTGTTGGAGGTATTATCACTGCAGGTATGAAAATACAAGCTGAAGCGTTAAGCAGAAAAACATCCAAGCTTCCTAATCTCAATATAGAAGCTCCAAAAAAAGCTATCGGAACTAATACAATTGACGCTATGCTGTCAGGAATAGTAAGAGGCCATGCTTCCATGATTGACGGCTTAATTTCCGAATGTGAAAACGAACTTGGAGAAAAGGCTGTTATTATAGCTACCGGCGGTTATTCCTCCATTATTGAAAATTATTTAAAAAGAAAATTTGATTTTATAAATCCTGACTTAACCTTAATCGGTGCAAAAATATTATTTGATTTAAACAAATAATATAATTATTTGTCTCACTTTGTTGATGTATTTCTCTTTACCTCATTTTTTATTGAGAAATTTTTTCGGACAAGTTCTGAGTCTTAAATATTAAATCAGTTAATTCTCTTATTGCACCTTTTCCGCCATTTTTAGAAGAAACGAAATGACAAACTGATTTCACTTCTTCAACAGCGTCATTAGGACAAGAAGCCAATCCAACCTCTTTTAAAACACACAAATCAGGTAAATCATCACCCATATAAGCCGTTTGAGAAAAATCAAAGCCAAACTCATCAAGCATTTGACGCATAGCTATAATTTTATTTTTCTGCCCCATATACAAACGAGTCATTCCCAGATTCTCAAACCTTTTTTTTACCGTACCGTTTTCTCTTGCCGTAATTATTGCTGTTTTAATTCCGGCTTTTGTCAGCATTACAATTCCCTGCCCGTCTTTTGCATTAAAGGTTTTATACTCAACCCCGTTTTCATCATAAATGATACTG
>CANROV010000014.1 GCA_947632315.1 Candidatus Gastranaerophilales bacterium | reverse complement strand
TTTTGCAAAGTAACTTTGGAAGCGTATGAGTCGTGACCATCGGTCATAATAATATCGGGAGTAAAATCAAAATCATTCTGAAATGCTTCAGGAGTACTTTTTATATAAAAATCATTTGTATCCTTTGGATTTAACATTTATCAGTCCCTATACTTTCTGCCTGATACACAGGTTTTGCCATGTTCTTTTTGAGTTACACCTATCGTGCTACTTGATGATTTTACCATGGATTTTTTGTGACTAACTACTATAAATTGCGTATTTTTTGCCTGTTCTTTTATCATATCAGCAACTTTTACGACATTTATTTCATCAAGACTGGCATCTACCTCATCTAAAGCATAAAACGGGGCAGGCATGTACTTTTGTATTGCGAAAACAAGTGCTAATGCCGTTAACGATTTTTCACCGCCTGACATAGCTCCCAGTTTTTGTTTTTTCTTATCTCTATGCTGAGCTTCAATTGTCATTCCGCCTTCAAACGGGTTTTCGGGATTTTCTAAAACCAGCATTCCTTCACCTTCTGACAATTGTGTGAATATTTCTTTAAAATTATCATTTATATTATTAAAAGTTTTTAAGAAGGTTTCTTTTTTAACCTGTTCATATCCTGTCATTTTAGAAAGAATTTCTTTTCGTTCATTGGTTAAAACAGCTATTTGTTCCTTTTTTTCATCCTGTTTAGCTTTTACTTCATCATACGCCTGAATCGCAAGCATATTAACAGGTTCCATTTCTTCCATTCTTTTTTGTAAACGCTGGATTTTACCTGTTATTTCTTCCGTTGAAATTTCAGTAGGAACCAATGAATTAATATCTATTTCATTTTCTTTTAATTCATTTCTTACTTCTTCAAGCTGAGGTTCAAGTTCTCTTCTTCTTGTTTTATAAGCTTCAACTTGCTCATTCAATTTTTCTATCTCATTATTAACCTTATTTTTTGCGGTTTCGGTCTTGAGCATTTCTTCTTGAACTAAATCACGCTGTTTTTGTAGCTCCAATAACTTTTCACCGAGTTTTTTTATTTTTTCTTCCAAAACTACGGCTTTTTCTTCTATTTCTTTTATTTCACTGCCAAATTTTATTTTATCTTGTTCTAATGATTCATTATCTTTTGTTAATTGCTGAATTTGTTCTTCTTTTGTATTTATAAATAATTCATTAAAATCAATATCTCTTTTCTTTTCATTGATTTCATTATTCAATTTAAATATTTTATTTTGATTAGCTTTAATCTGATTTTCAATGGCAGAAGTCATTTCTTTAAGCTTTTTGAGTTCGCCTTCAGACATTTTAGCTTCTATTTCGGCAATTTTATCTTGCAGAATTGCCATTTTATCATTTAATTCAATAAATTTTTCTTCATATTTTTCAAGTTTCTTTTCAATATTTTGAACTTTAGGCTCATTTTCTTTTATTATTTTATTATATTCATCAATCTTTTGTTCATTGTTTTGAGAATTATTATTAAGATTATTCAGTTCGATTTTTGCACTATTCAAAGCAGTCATAGTATTAGAATAGTTGGTTCTTATTCTTTCACGCTGAGTTTCAAGTTCTTCTCTTGTTTTTTCAAGTGAAGCATATTGTTTTTGAAGCTGACTAAAACGTTCTCTGTATTTTTCAAGTTCATCATCCTGATTCTGGCTGAATTTTAAACCTGTAGATTGCCTGTCACCTCCGGTTATAGCACCTGTTTTATCAAATAAACTTCCGTCTAAAGTAACTAAACGGTATTTCCCTATTAACCTTTTAGCACATTCATAATCTTCCACTATCAAAGTTTCACCGAGTGCATAATAAAATACATCGAGATATTTATCATCAAAATCGACAAGATTTATGGCATAATCAACAACACCTTTTTCTTTTGGCATTTTAAGACTGCCCGGTGCTTTCCTCATTCTGTTTAACGGAAGAAACGTTGCTGTTCCCGCTCTCGCCGATTTTAAGAAATCAATACATTGTTTTGCTATATCTTCATCATCAACTACTATATTTTTCATTCTTGCGCCCATAGCAACTTCAAGCGCTGTTGAATATTCTTTATCAACACTTCCTAACTGCAATAAAGGAGCATGTACTCCTCTCATTTTTGCTCTTATTATACAATCTATAGCTTTACCAAGCGTAATTTCTTCATTTGCACTTTTCTGCGCTTCCAGAGTTATTAATTTCCTTTGCGCCATTTGAACATCATGCATTAAATCAGAAAGTTCGTTTTTATTTTTATCCAGATTATAAACAATATTCTCTTGAGCAATTTTACAAGATTCCAGTTCTTTCGTTAATGTCTCAACTTCAAGTGTAAGTTTGTCTTTATTACCCTTATAATTTGTTTTAAATTGATTTAATTCGGATAGTGATTTTTTTGCATTTTCAATATCTTTTTTGTATCCGCTTAATTGCGTTTCCATAGGAAGACTTTCATTCCTTAAATTCCATTCTTCCTCTTTAAGTTTTTCAAGTTCTTTTTTTAAATTGTTTCTTTCTTCAATCTGTTTATCCGCATTTTTATTAAGCCCTGATACTTCTTCAAGTATTTTTTGAAGTTCAGTTTCAAGTTTTTTTATATTATCTTCTATTTCAGCAATTTCAGATTTTTTTAATTCAATTTCGGAATTAATCTTTGCAATTTTTTCTTTATTATTATCAATTCCGTTTTTTGCATTTTCAATTGTTTTTAAGTTGTCATGAACAGTTTTTTCAACGGAACTAACAGCCATTTCTTTTCTTGAAATCTGACCTTTTAATTCCTCTAATTGTTTTTTTGTTTCAATCTGTTCAGCTTCACCATTATTTTTAACAAGTTGTGAAATTTCAGCGTGTTTCTTTTTTATTTCAATTAGCGACTCTTCAAGTTTTCTTAAATTTTCTTCTTCTTCTTTTTTCCTTTTATTGGCATCCAAAATATTTTGATGTGCCAACTCCAAATTTCTTTTAAGGTCAAAATATTTTACACTGGTAATTTGACTTTCTAATTGAAATTTTTCCGTTTTCAATTTTTGATATTTCAATGCTGTTTCTTTTTCCAGAGCTAAGCGTTCAATAGTTTCATCAATTTGAGCAAGAATAAGCGAAGCATCATCCACACGTTTTTCAACGGTAAGTAATTCTTCCTGAGCCCTGTCAATTCTTCTGTTAAAATCAGCAATACCTGCTATTTCGTCAATTATTTCACGTCTTTCTTTTGCAGAACAATTTGTAATACTCATAACATCATTCTGCATCATTACATTATAGCTGTTAGGTGTAACTCTGTATTTTTCAAGTTTAGAATGGATTTCAGTAAGTGTAGCTACTTTATCGTTTAAATAATAAACACTGGCATAACCTTGAGATGACTTTCTAAGTTTTCTGGCAACGGATATTTGTTCTTCTTCATTATTATCAGGTGCAAAAACAACTTTAACAAAAGCTTCATTCTTTTTGGTATGAGTAGAAATAAACTCAGAAACCTGTTCCATACGCAAATTTCTGGCACTGGCGAAACCTAAAGCAAACAATATTGAATCAATGATATTACTTTTCCCCGATCCGTTCGGCCCTGCGATAGTCGTAAAACCTTTTAGAAACGGGATTGTCATATCATTAGCAAATGATTTAAAGTTATCAATTTCCAGTTCTTTTATATACAATTCTGATAATACCCATGTCTAGACATATTTAAATTACACAACAAATACACGTAATAGTCAAAAACTTTACATAAGTTTTAAATAGATTTAATTTTGTAAAATTATTTTTTATATTTAAAAAAAGTTATATACTGTTTTTATAATATCGGGAAAAATAACGTTAATTGAAGCATAATATTAATATAAACCAATATTTAAGGAGTAATATATGAGCGAATATATGATAAATGAACTGCTAAAAAAAGCAAAAGAAGTTGAAGCATCAGATTTACACTTAATAGCAGGAGAAGTTCCTTCGTTCAGAATTCACGGCAAAATTGAAAAAACTAACCTGCCTATATTAACAGAACAAGATTTATTAAATATAATAAACCAAATTGCACCTATCTCTATGAAAGAAAAAATAATTAACTCTTTTGACTCGGATTTTCCTTATGAAATACAAAATTTATCCAGATTTAGAATAAATGTAGCAAAATCATTCGGAAGCCATTCTATTACAATAAGATTAATCCCATATAAAATCCCCACATTTAAAGAATTAATGCTTCCCGATTGTATAGAAAATTTCTCAAAATTTGACAACGGAATTGTACTAATAACAGGGCCTGCGGGTTCGGGGAAATCAACTACGATTGCTTCATTAATAGACAACATAAATAATAATTACAAAAAACATATAGTAACGGTTGAAGATCCTATTGAATATGTTTATAAAAGCAACAAATCAATATTTACTCAAAGACAAATCGGAATAGATACGGATAATTTTGCGGACGGCTTAAAATTTGCACTAAGACAAGATCCGAATGTAATAATTATAGGTGAAATAAGAGATATGGAAACAATCCAAAGCGCTCTTCACTCAGCAGAAACAGGACACTTGGTATTTGCTTCGCTTCACACATTTAATGCTATTCAAACTATAAACAGAGTTCTAAGTTTCTATCCTCCGAATGAACGAGTTGCAGTAAGACATCAATTCTCAGAAGTATTCAGAGGCTCTATATCTCAAAAATTATTAACTACTGCCGATAATAAAGGAAGAGTACCCGCTGTTGAGATACTTTTTATAACTCCAACAATTAAAGACTTTATTGTAAAAGATGAACTTGAAGAAATATATAAATTAGTTCAAAAAGGCGGTTATAATGATATGATTACCTTTAACCAAAGCTTATACAGACTTATAAAAGCAAATTTAATAACAAAAGAAGAAGCACTAAAAGCTTCAGACAATCCAAATGAACTTCAGCACCTTATCAGAGGTGTTTTTACAGGAACAGAATACAATATAAAATATTAAAAATGAAAGAACAATTTACTACAAATGTTATTAATCTAAAATCTTATAATATCAGTGAAGCTGATAAGATTATTCTTATGTATTCAAAAGAAAAAGGACTTATAAAAGGAGTGGCAAAAGGGATAAAAAAACCGTCAAGCAAACTTGGCGGAAGAATGGAACTTCTAGTCGCAAATAAATTAATGCTCAGTAAAGGCAGAAATTTAGATACAATATGCCAAGCGGAAGCCTTAAACACTTTTTTTAACCTTAGAAATGATATAAATAAACTTTTTTACGGGTTATATGCTTCTGAAATAATAACTAATTTCGGCATAGAAAATGATCCGAACAGTTATGATATATATAACTTGTTTTATACGTTTTTGGATGAAATGTCGAATGCAAACACAAAAGAACAATCAATGCTGACTTTATTAAAATTTCAGCTTAAAATTATGGATATAACAGGCTATTCTCTTGAACTGTCCGATTGTTTAAAGTGTTCTGCCCGCTTAAATAACAATGAAGAAATATATTTTTCAATAGAACAAGGCGGTATTTTATGCAAAACTTGTGCTGAAAATACAGGTAAAAAAATTAAAATTCACTATAAAATTACACAATTTTTAAATACATTATTAAAATCAGATTTTAGAATAAAAACACAATATGATGATTTAGTTAACGAAAAAGTTTTAACTACCTGTATAAATCTTTTAAAGAATTATATAGAGTATTACTCGCCTAAGAGGTTCAAAACCACTTCAATTCTAAATTCAGCAGAATATATAAATGATTATAATACGGTAAAAAGGTAAATTATGGATTTAGCAAAATACATTGAACATACACTTTTAAAACAAAATGCAACACAAGAGGAATTAATAAATTTATTTGAAGAAGCAAAAAAATATCACTTTAAAGGAGTTTGCATAAACGGAGTAAATGTAAAACTTGCAAAAGAATATTTACGGAACACAGATATAAAAATAGTTACGGTTGTAGGATTTCCGCTGGGTGCATGTAAAAGTGAAGTTAAAGCCTTTGAAGCTTCAAAAGCAATTCTTGACGGTGCTGATGAAATAGATATGGTTATCAATGTACAATCAATAAAAGATAAAAACTTTGAATTTACTCAAAAAGATATAGAAACCGTAAAACATGCCTGCGGAAAAATCCCGTTAAAAGTAATTATAGAAACAGATTTATTAACAAAGGAAGAAATAGTAAAAGCGTGTGAAATAATAATAAAATCAAAAGCAGATTTTGCAAAAACATCAACGGGATTTGTAAAAAACGGAATAGGAGCAAAACCTGAAGATATTGAACTTATGTATGATGTTCTAAAAGATTCCGGAGTAAAAATAAAAGCTTCAGGCGGAATAAAAACAAGAGAACAAGCCATAACTTTGATAAATAAAGGAGCTGAAAGACTTGGTACAAGTTCGGGAGTTAAACTTGTTTCTTTAGATTCCTAAAAAATTATCAAGAAAATTATTTTCTTTTATTTTTTTACCAATGTCTTCAGGAAGCTTAAGATTTTCAAGTTCTCTTAATCTTCTGCCCTCAGCTTTAATTCTATTAACCTTAAAATTATGTTTCATTCCGAAATACAAAATACCGAGAGCGAGACAAACAACAGCGCATTCGGAAATAGCTTTTTTTGTTTTTGCAGTTTTTATTTCACTTTCAATATTATTTTTAGGTTCTGAATTTTCTTTTTTAAACTTTTGAAAGCCTTTAAAATTATTATATTGCCCGTAAACATTTTGACCTAATGAGCGTGAATAAATTTTTTGAGCAGAAGCATTAACAGGTGAACACTCAACCGACGGCAATAACTCGGCGTTAAAGTGTGATACCTGATTATATTTAATTGTAGGATTAAATGATATCTGCATAAATAAACCGTTATTTTTGTTTTAATACTTCTAAACCTGATTGTTCAATATCAGGAGTATTTATCTCAAACAAATGAATTCTGCCCGGCCCTAAATCAACATTAATACAATTTTTATTAACTTGAAGCACCGAATTATCACCATAAGACGGGAACAAATTTTTTAATTTTTGATTTTCATTCAAATTAGGAATAACGATTGAACCGCCTTGTCTGTGATTAACATCTCTATTTGCGATAACAAGAAGTGTTTTTCCGTTTAAATGACGTGCAAATGTAATTATTTGATCATTCGGATTTTCTTTTACTTCAAGAGGAATAAAAGAACCTTTTGTTAATATATCATGATATTCTTTTTGACCTCTTACATCCAATGTAGCCTTCATAAATTGACCTATTTCAGGGTGCTTGCCTATCAAAGGTCTTGAGAAATTAAATATATCAGGTTTACCCGTATGAACTTTACATTCATTAGAATCAGTATCTGTTTGACTATCTGTTAATCCTTCAAAATCATATAAATAATCATCTCCGGTTTGATAACCATCAAAATAATAAGGATTTAACATTGGCAGAGTCGCTTGTAATCCTGAAACAAGATTAGAATATATAACTCCGCCATGATTCATTATTGAAATATCATCGTGAGTACCGAATGAACCTATTAATGATTTTCCGCTTTCAAGTTCCTGAGACATATTTATATTTTCTCTTACATAATCAATAAGTTCCTTAGCTTTTGTCCATTCATTAAAGATATGATACTGTCCGTAATAGCTGTCAAACCCTGCTCTTAAAGAATCTTCAGGTCTGTCATAATCCATGTTTAATTGAGGTGAAGCATCTTCATAAGTATAACTTTCAGCAAGCCAAGCAAATTCAGGGTCTTTTGAACGCGAATATGAAGTTAAATAATCCCAAAATTCCGTAGGTTTTGTTCTTGCAACATCACTTCTTATACCATCAACACCAAGTTCCAAACACATATCAACAAAATCAACATGCATTTTTAATAATTCAGGATTTAATTCACGTTTTGATTCATCTTTCCAAGGATTGAACATTCTGATGTCATTCCATCCGCCCGGAGTCTTTGGAGTGCCGTCTTTTTCAAATGCCATTAGCTCAGGTCTTGCTTTAAACAAGTCATATGAAGCACAGCTTGGCAAGTCTAACATTACGCTGATACCACGCTTATGGCATTCGTTAATAAATCCTTTAAATTCTTCTTTTACGCTTCTTGAATCATTAGGGTCATCTAAAGCCGGGTCGATTTTTAACAAATCCAAAGGAGCATACAATGAACCTGCTGTTCCAAATGCATTCTCTTTTCCCGGCGGATTTACAGGAAGTATATGTAATGTATTTATTCCCAAATTCTTTAATTCATCCAGTCTTTTTACCGCATTGTTAAAGTTGCCTTTTATATCACCATTTCTTAAAAGCTGGTTGCCTGTTCTATCTTCGGCTCCAAAGTTTCTGATAATTATTCCCATTATTTTTGCATCATTGTTTTTAAATTTTGTTCTTAAATTATTTTTATAATTTTCAGGAACTTGATTATTATCAACAGGTTTTACTTTTGGAATATTAATTATTCCCTGAGATTGGAGAAAACGTTCCAAAACATTAGTGCCGAAAGATTCCTGTTTAACTTGTGAAGAAGAAACCAAAAGGCTTTCGGGTTCCCGTGTACTTTGTACCGAAATCGCTGATGGTGCTATTTTTAAATATCTGTCAATATAATTAGCCATTTACTTTACTTTCTTCTTCTGCTTGTTGTTCAATCTTACTTTTTCTGCCTATTAAAAGTCCTGCCGCTAAAGTAACTCCGGTTAACACTGCCATTGAAATTCCAAATATTTTTAACCATTTTAAAGAATTACTTCTCTGCTGAGCAAAGTCCTTTACATAATCTTTTATGGATTTTCCGACAAGATTATTTCTTATTGCCGAATTTGAAGAATTAGGAGCATCTTTCAAGACACGTCTTTGTATATCGGGAGTCATGCCGTTTTTCCAGTTTATTACATTTTCTTTAAATGAATTTAAATAGTTCATAAAACCGTTCATAATTTTAGGCCCTGTTTCGGAGGAATTTAAAGCGGATTTTATTGTTTCTCCTGCTTTATCTCCGAACAAAACTTCCATTACAATTTTGTATTCTTCTTTTGATAAATTAAATCCCGTAGTGGTAAGCTTTTCAACATGGTCTGTTGTTGTTGCTTTTAACATAATATCTTTACAAGCTTGAATTAGTCTTGCTACTTTTTCAGGCTCAATACTTTGACCTTGTTTTGAAAGAAGTTCTTCCAGCTGTTGTTTTATACTTCCTTGTTCAATTCGTTTATATAAATCCAAAGTTTGTATTAATCTATAAAATGAAGAAGCTGCGCCTTGAACTCTTTCTTGTGCAAATTGATTTATGGTATTTTCAAGTGTACCCTTTTGAGCTTCTGAACTTATTACATCCGTAATCCCTGCAAATTCGGGTATTTTTAATAAATTATTTTGTACTTCCTTGCAAATTCTTTTTGCTCCGTTTTGAACTTTTTGTATAAAAGACTTTTCACCTGTAGTTTCTTCATATTGATTAATTAAATTCATCAATTTTTCTACGGTTGAATCATAATTTGAACCATGTGCTAAAGAAATTAATCTGTCATTTAATAAATCTACATTTCCTTCTGATAATGCTTTTAAATCACGTCCTTTTAATTTAAGAGCCTTCATTAGCTGATTTCCGACCCTATCCCATTGATTAGCAATATAACTGCCTGATTTATCTCCTACTCTTTCCGAAATAAATCTGTCTAAAACATTCTTTCTTGTAGTAAAATCAAAGGATATTTCAAATAATGATTTTAATTCATTGGCAAAATCACCTACAGTAGCTTGGCTATTTGTTGCTTCAGCCCGTTTTAACAATTTTAGAATTGTATTTTCTAACTTTTGTGTTTCTTGTCTTCTTCCGCCTGCTGTAGTTTGAGCAAGTATTTTAGCAATTTTACTTAAAGAACCTTCTTTAATTGCAGATTCCAAAGCTTCTTTTTGTACCGAATTCATAGCTTCAATAGAAGAAGCGGGAATTTTTGCCTTTACAGCATTTATTACAAAATCATTATCTATTGTAAACGCTTTTCTTAATGCTGAAAGATTTTGAGCAACCGCATCCTTATACACCGCAGAATTTGCTCTGCCGGCTATTTCTTCGGATAATTGCGATACCATTTCAGTATTTAACGGTTTATTCATATTCTTTGAGATAAATTTGTTAAATCTTGCATTTGCTATTCTTTGTTTTAATTTATCTAAGAAACCTTGATACAATCCGTTATTATCAAAAGCATTTTGAGAAGTGCGTAAATTTAATTTTTCAATTAAATAATTAACCGGTTTTTCAAGTCTGTTACACATTAAAGCACTCATTAACGGAGTTGCAAAGCCTGCTGTCATCATCCAAAGAGTATTACCCTGTAAAGCAGTTTTTTGCGCTCTTTGTTTTATAAAGTTATCTCTATCGGGTAAATTTTTATTTACACCTAATTTATCACCTATTTTTTCCAAATCTTCTTTTGAATATAAATCAGTCAGAACATACTGAGGATCTTGATACAGCATTTTTTTACGGCCTTGAGAATCAATATACTTTTGATGTATATCAACACCTGTTCTGGCTTTTAAAGGAGCTTGTATGGTTAATTTCGGCCATAGTGCCATTGAAGTAAAGAATGTTGTAAATCCTACAAATTCCATAGCTTTACTCATTTTTAAAGGATTTTTTACGGCTAAGTACGCTGCCAGACCTAATGAACCTAATTTCATAGCTAAGTCATTTATTCTTCCAAGTTCATGGTCATTTGCTTTCCCTTTTGCAGCACGTCCTATATTAACTACATCCTGTTTTAAATCTTTTACATATTCAACGGGTGAACCGAAAATTCTTGACGGAAGTAATTTCGCTTTATCTTCTTTAGGCTTTACTTTTCCTGTTGTATCAATAGTAAAGACAGGTTTTTTTATACCGGCCCGGGTATTGTTCACGTTTTTATTGATTATTATTGAATTTAATACATTTCCCATACTAACACATTACCTTTTCTTTACTTTCATCGATTAAAGAAGTTGAGGCATGAGTTTTTGACCCCTTATCTTTATTAAAGTCTTTTATTGATAAAAAATTGCCTAATAAAGTCAAACCGACGGCACATCCTAACAGTGTTCTACCTGCAATTCGGGCTGATTTAGAACTGTTATTTACAAATTCTTTACAACTTTTAACCAAAGCTTCACCAAATTCTTTTAAAAACGGGGTATATGTTTCTCTATAATTTTTATACTGATTTAACCTTGTTTTAGGATTGAATATAACATTTTCAAAAGGTTTTTGCATCGCAATTCCGACACCTGTTGCTGCCCATATATATGAGGATAAAGTTGAAAATAATTTTGTTTTTATAAGTGTTTCTTTTATTTTCGGTTTAACTTTTTGATCTGCCTGTTCAAGCTCTTCATCTTTAAATCCGTATTTTTTTGCTATTTTATTGTAAAAAGCAGTTCTTTCTTTGCCGTAGTAGCTGTCACCATATAATAAATCCCAGCGTGGAAAATCAACACTTTCAAATATCTTGTGGTATTCTTTTGATATTAAATTATCTTCATTTCCTTTTTCAGGGAGTTCATATATTTTTTTCTCATAAGCAAGATTTTCATCAACACCTCTAACCAATTTCACGGGTATTTGTATAAATTTTTTAGATATAGTTTTCATTACACCGTATGCGGCAACGCCAAGTGCAACTTTTTTATTTACTTTTAATGACTTCTGCGCTGAAGGAGTATCAAAAAACTTTGAAGCTGCTGTAAATACAGCCATTAGCATTCCGCTTCCGATTAAGTATGGTACTGTTCCCATGGTTAAAAATTCATAAAAATTAGCATTTTTACTTCCCTTAAAGCCTTTTATCGGGTATTTCGTAAATGCATTAATTAACCTATTCCCTTGAATTTTTGCAGTATTTTTTACAGGACTGAATATTGTTTTATTATGTAATATTATATTATCCTGATGACTTTGACTTTCTTTCTTTGTCTTATTATCTTTTGAACTATCAGCCTTTTCACTCTGTCCGAAAGATTTGATTTTATAACTATTTATATTCTTATTTTCAACCCCTGTAAGATTAACCATTATTTCCTCACAGTAACATACCCGATATTATAAATCCCCTAAAGTTATATTATTGCCATATAAATAATGAAATTATATAATTTTTTACAATTCTTAATGTTTATTTTTAAAGATTTATTGCTCACATTATTGCTAAATTTTAAGTTAAATTATACAATATAATTTGTAAGTAACTAATTAGTAATTAAACAGTTAAAAACTTTAATTCCTATCGCAAATTATTTACAAGCATTACCAAACTAAGGAGAATAACCAACATGTACGAAGACGAAAAGCTTATTTGCGAAGATTGCGGAAGTGAATTTGTATTTACAGCCGGTGAACAAGAATTCTATGCTCAAAGAGGTCTTGTTAACAAACCAAAACGCTGTCCCGAATGCAGAAAAAACAGAAGACAAAAAAACAGAAGAAAGTTATATGAAGTAACTTGTTCTAAATGCGGATGTCAAACAAAAGTTCCTTTTAAACCTATTGAAGGAAAAGAAGTTTATTGTAAAGATTGTTTCGCTGCTATAAAAGAAGCTGAACAACAAAATATATAAATATTTAAAAGCTAATCAAAAAAAAGGAAGTTTATAGCTTCCTTTTTTTTATATGAATTTTTCAATTTTTTGCACTGTAATTGTTATTATCGTAAAATTTACTCGGACATCTTATGCAACTGCAGAAAATGAACTTCCGCAAGATGACGATGAACCGCTTGCACCCGAATATGCTACCGAACCGGCTGTCTCTCCGTTACAATTTTTTGAATTTTGATATGTAGAAATCACTTTTGCAACAGTTCCGGCGGTTGCTCCTTTGGTATTTGATGAAGCAAATATTAATGAATTATTTACCATTGTCGAATTTGAGAATAAATTATAATTTACATTAGTCATAATTTGTATATCCTCCGTGTGCTTTATATATATAAAAACATTTTTTTTGCTTCAAATTCACAACTTCTCTTTTTTGTAACAATTATTTACAATTAATTTTTTAAGCTGTGAATTTGGATGTTTTTTAGTTTTGCTTATGCTTTAATTGTTCTATCTGACGTTTTAATCAGGAGAATTTATGAAAAAATTAAAAGTAGGAATTATCGGTCTGGGTACTGTAGGAACAGGTGTTTTTAATGTTCTTCAGGAATATAATGATATTGAAATAGTAAAAATTGCGGTTAAAAACATTAATAAACCACGCAATATAAAAAATCTAAACAGTAACATTTTAACAGATAATGCTTTTGAAATTGTTAATAATCATGAAATAGATGTTGTAATTGAAGTTGCGGGAGGTGTTAATCCTGCCGTTGATATTTTAAAAGCAGCTATTTTGAATAAAAAACACATTGTTACCGCAAATAAAGAATTACTTGCAAAATACGGAAGCGAATTATTTAAGCTGGCAAGAGAAAATAATGTAATTATACTTTATGAAGCGGCAGTAGCAGGCGGTATTCCTATTATTATGCCTATTAAAACTATATTATGTGCCAATAAAATAACTAAAATTGCAGCTATATTAAACGGAACTACAAATTATATTCTTACAAAAATGGCAGAAAAAGAACTTTCCTATGAAACTGCACTTAAACAAGCTCAGGAATTAGGGTATGCGGAAACCGACCCTACAGGCGATGTTGAAGGGTTTGATGCCGCTTATAAACTTGCCGTTTTATCAACGATTTCTTTTAATAAAAAAATTGATATTAAAAAAATATACAGAGAAGGTATAACTAAAATTACCGCTCAGGATATTAAATCAGCTAAAGAACTCGGATACAGAATAAAGCTTATTGCGATGGGTCAAGTTCTTGAAGATGGCAAAATTGATGTTAGAGTTCATCCTATGCTTGTTTCTAAAAAACATCTTTTAGCTAAAATTGATAATGCTACTAATTCAATAATGTTAACAGGTTATCCCGTAGGTAATTTAGTATTTACAGGAGCAGGAGCAGGTGCAGAGCCTACAGCAAGTTCTGTTGTCGGTGATATTTTAGTCTTAAAAGCAAACCTTAATGCTTCCGATAATCCTAATCCGTTACCTCAAGCAATTTGCAATCACAACGAGCGGGCTAACCAAATTGATATCGGAGATACTTATAATGAATATTATCTGTCAATAACAGCAAGCAACAGCCCCGGTGTTATCGGTATTATAGGTACTATTTGCGGTAAAAATAACATTAACATTTCTACTATTATGCAAAAAGGTATTAATACTGATAATACTGCTGAAATTGTCGTTATTACGGAAAAAAGTAAAGAATCTGATGTTCAAAACGCTTTAAATGAACTTATTAAATCAGATTCCATACAAAAAATTGATAACTTATTAAGAGTAATGAACTAGGAGAATTTATGGAAAAAAATCATTATCAGGGATTAATTAATAAATACAGACAATATTTGCCTGTTACCGATAAAACACCTGTTATTACATTAAATGAAGGAAATACTCCATTAATTAAAGCCGATAATTTAGCTAAAAAAATCGGGTTAAAAGGTAATTTATATTTGAAATATGAAGGTTCAAACCCTACGGGGAGCTTTAAAGACAGAGGCATGACAATGGCAGTTACCAAAGCTGTTGAAGACGGTTCAAAAGCTATTATTTGTGCTTCAACAGGGAATACCAGTGCTGCAGCCGCTGCTTACGGCGCTAAAGCAGGAGTCAGAGTCTTTGTTTTAATTCCTGACGGATATATTGCACTGGGAAAACTTTCTCAAGCGATGATGTACGGTGCTGAAATTATTGCTATTCAAGGAAATTTTGATGAAGCTCTTGAAATGGTTATTGAAATTTCTAAAAATGCGCCTATTACTCTTGTTAATTCCGTTAACCCTTACAGAATTGAAGGTCAGAAAACAGGTGCATTTGAAATTATTGAAGCATTAGGCGACGCACCTGATTATCATTTTATCCCAGTAGGTAATGCAGGAAATATAACCGCATACTTTAAAGGATATGAAGAATTTTTTGCACTGAAAAAATCTTCTCACCTCCCTAAAATGATGGGGTATGAAGCTGAAGGCGCTGCAGCTATTGTTAGAGGTGAAAGAATTTTACATCCCGAAACTATTGCTACAGCTATTAGAATAGGTAATCCTGCAAGCTGGAAACAAGCTGAACGTGCAAGAGATTTATCAAACGGAAAAATTGATTGTGTTTCAGATGAAGAAATTATTGAAGCTTACAGACTTATGGCTTCTTGTGAAGGTATATTGGCGGAACCGGGAAGTGCTGCTTCCGTTGCAGGCTTAATAAAAGCTAATAAATCGGGACTTATTAATGAAAATTCCACTTCTGTCTGCATTCTGACAGGAAATGGGTTAAAAGACCCCGATAGTGCCATTAAGTACTCAAATGCGGAGGTTAAAAAGACAAAAGCTGATTTACATGAGATTTTAAAAGTTATTAATCTGTAAAATTTATGCTTTTTGCTTTGAAACACAAGCTGTAATTGCATCAATTAATCTTGATACCTGAATAATTTCGATATTATAATTATCGGACAATTTTTTATTCAGTTTAGGGATTATTACCTTTTTAAACCCGAGTTTTTGAGCCTCATATATACGTTTTTCAAGATTAGATACATTTCTTATATCACCTGATAAACTTACTTCACCTATAATTACACAATTAGGGTCTACCACTACATTTCTGTAGCAGGTAGCAATAGCAAGTGCTATGCCTAAATCCGCCGCAGGTTCGTCTATTTCTATTCCGCCCGTAACATTTACATATACATCATGTTTTGAAAGATTTAATCCTATCCTTTTTTCAAGTACAGCTATTATTTGCAGAAGTCTGTTAAATTCAAGCCCCGTTGATACACGTCTTGGAGAGGGATATGAAGTCGCTCCGACTAAAGCCTGCACTTCTACCAATAACGCTCTTGTTCCTTCACTTGAAGCTATAATGACACTTCCGGGGGATGATATATCAGTTCTTTCTTTCATAAATAATTCACTCGGATTTGTTACCTCCTCCAAGCCGTTTTCTGCCATATTAAAAACACCTATTTCATTTGTCGAACCAAACCTGTTTTTTATTGACCTTAAAAGCCTTTGCGATTTATATTTATCTCCTTCAAAATATATTACGGTATCTACCATGTGTTCTAAAACCTTAGGGCCTGCTATATTCCCGTCTTTCGTCACATGCCCGATTACTATTACGGTAATATTCTTATTTTTTGCAATATTCATTAAAATATTTGTACACTCTCTTATTTGAGATACACTTCCCGAAGAACTTGTAATCTCAGAGGTATAAACTGACTGGATTGAATCTATAACCAAAATTTCAGGTTTAATTTCATCAATTTGATTAATAACAGCTTCCAGATTGGTTTGAGAATAAACATACAGCTTATCGGAGTTGACATTTAATCTTTGCGCACGAAGCTTAACCTGTGAACCTGATTCTTCGGCACAAACGTATAAAAGTTTTTTACCCGAAGTGCAAATATTACCTGCGGTTTGAAGAATAAGAGTAGATTTGCCTATTCCGGGGTCACCCGCTAAAAGCACCAATGAACCCTGAACAAGTCCGCCTCCTAAGACTCTGTCCAATTCTTCAAATCCTGTGGGCAGTTTTATACTTTCGGTTATTTCAATTTCATTAATCAAACTGACAGGCCCGTTATCAAGAACAACACTCTGAGCCGATGTAACAGACGACCTGACTTCCGTTTCCTCCATTAACGTACCCCAGCTTCCGCAATCAGGACACTTCCCTATATATTTCGGAGTTTCATACCCGCAATTTTGACATACCCACTTCGTTTTAACTTTTGCCATTGTCTAACATCTCTTTTCTTTTTTCCCTAAGATTTTGCTTTGAATCAACAATATGAACATTTTTTATTAAAGAATTTGAAATTAAAAGCAAGAACAAATTTACCCCCGGAGCAGTATTAATTGAAACCTGATGTTCAAATTTATCGTGTTCTTTTTTATTAAAAGTTTCTTTAACCGCTATATCAAAATTAATATTTATATTATATTTTTTGCTTTCTTCCTTCATCAAGACCAGCAATTCATTGTGCGGAAAAGTTTGAGAAGTAATTAAACTAACAAGAATACCGTCTTTATCCGTTTTATATACATCAGCCTGAAGGTTGCCGTAATTTTCGGTAGCTATTAATATAGTCACACTATCATCAGAGCCTTTTACATCATCATTAGCTTTTTTTTCAATTTCCAATTTAAAAGCATTCGGGTCTGTTAAAGGAAGCCAAGGCAAATACATTAGCATTAATGTTTTCATACTTTGAACTTCCGATACTGAAGATGATGATACAAATGCTATTAATTTTGATATTTCAGTCATTTGTTCATCTTTTAATGTTAATCCCATTTGGTTAAATTGAGCAAGCATTTGATAAAGATTACTCAACGCTTCTTTTGAATTAGTTTGAAGTAACTTTGATAATGCATTTATATCAAGGTTTGATGATAACAATAATAAAGCTGTATTCATGTTTATATCTTTTGATTTATCAGCTAAATTACTTAAGAACTGTTCTATATTTTTAGGGAAATTAAGTAATTCCTTAAGCATATTTATTGTATCCTGCGGATTTAAAGAAGATAATTCGGCAGTTGCTTTACTTAATTGCTCTGTTGTCTGAGGCAAGATATTTTGAAACGTTAAATCCTGCGAATTATTTTGACCGGCATTTTTCCCAATCAGACCGCTGTTAAAATCTGACATCTTTGCCGTATTATATCCGTTTATAAAACTGTTTATAAATTGAAATGGATTTATATTTGTCATTATTTTAAATTATATCATTATTGCTCTATTTTTAATATTTATTAATGAAAAAAAATCAGCAATCAATTATAAAGAAGAATAATAATCATCAACAGATTTAGAAAGAGAATAAACCGTATTAGTAAAATCAGATTTTATTTCAGGTTTTTTTAAGTATTCTAAAATTTCTTTTTTAGTACCGTAAAAGATATAATTAGAAGTAACTCTGTCACTATTTAATCTGTGAACACCGATTACAAGTCTTCTTATACTATTAGGTTCTTTAGCGTCATTTTCAATACTTATTAATGCTTCATTTCGAGTTTCAGGGATATCAAATGCAACAAATATTCTTCTGAATTTACCGTTTTCAGGCACTTCTTTTTCAGCCCTTTGACTAAGTAAATTATAGGCTTTAGGAACTACAATATCCATAATTTCATCTTTTGTCATAGTTTTTTGTTTTTCTCTTTTTATACTTGAAAATGCAGTATTAAATTGATTATTGTTTACATTCATAGTTTTTCCTTATTATAACATATTTAAAACTTATAAAATTATTTTTTGTCAAAATTTTCTTGCATGTATTTCAATTAATCCTTCGGGACTTAATAAATGCAGTTCCTGAGGCGTAAGTGATGATTCTTCAAATACAGGTTTTGTTATTTCTATTCCGAGTTCTTTTAGTCTTAAATATTGATAGGTTTTTGTTAAAAATTGATTATATTTATTATATGTTTCATCGGACATATTTTTAATAATATTATAGATATCAGAATATTTTTTATTTTTTTCAGTGATTTTACCTGTTCTGATATCATAAGGTATATGTTCTGTATCAGCAAACTTATTAAGCAAAGTACCTCTAATTTGGAGTTCGCCGTGACCGTTTGTTCCGTCTTCAAAAGTATGTTCAACATTCATTTGACAGGACGCATAACCTGATTCTTTAACAGCACCGTCTGTTTTTAAATTTAACTTATAATCATAATCACCATTTGTATCAATTTTTGAACCGGAAGCATTATCAAAGCTGTCTAAAGAAGTAATTTTAAGTCTTTCTCCTGTTGCATCATAATATGCCTTTGCTATATCTTCTAATTGACTTGCAGTGAAATAAGAAGCAATTTCATCACCATAATTGTTTAATTGCGTAATTTTTATTCTTTTGTTAGCTATTGCATCTATTAATCTTTCAACTACTTCATTTGTTTGATGTTCTTTTAATAAATCAAGTACCGAAAACTTTATTTCTTCAATTTTTTCAATATCGGAAGAACTTAATGATGATTTATCTCCGTCTAAATAACTTACAAATTCTTCATAGCTTATACCTGTATCATATAAAGAACTTTCAATTAACTCTTTAGCTTCTTCACTATCAATAGGTTCTATTTGGATTCTGGTGCCGTATGCGTCGCATATTTCTTTTATACAAGACTCTTCTGAATTATATTGAACATTTCCGGATTTATATTTTTTCTCTAATTTTTTTAGAATAGAATCTATTCCTTTAGCTCTTCCGGTTATATTACTTATAGTTTGAATATCGGCAAATTCATTTTTTATCTGATTTGTTGCTTCATCAATATATTTAAGCGTTGTAGTATTAATATTTTCTGCATTTTGTATCAAGAACTCTTCCACTTCGGGAGAAATATTAAAATTGTATCCTAACAATTCGGCAATTTTGGCAGTGGTTTTAGGGAAATATCTGACAAGATATTCACTTCTTACTTCAATTCCGCTAACATTAACACCGTATGTTGTCATAAGCATATTAGTTTCTGCAACAAGTTCAGCTAAACCGGAAGAATTAATTCCTTGGTCTATTTGTGAAAAATACTCAACCATTTCTTGTGCAAGTTCAGGATATTTTGATTGAAAACTTTTCATTTCTTCATTATAGATATCAAGAACTTCTTGATTTTCACTTATAGTTTCCATATTTTTATTTTCGGAATAATCTATAAAATGACCCATTTCATGTGATAATATTGAAATATTTAATCCTGTATTTAAGTTATTATTCATTAGATTAATATTACTTGATAAATTATCTGTAATATTTATCTTAGGAGAATTAGAAAGATTTATTAATTGGTCTGCCGGAACTGTTTTTATAAATTCAAAGAATGCTTTCTGCATGACTTCTTGACTTCCAAAAGTATCTCTTTGATACCGGTTATCAGGGTCATAGTCTTGTAATCTGCTGCTAAAATCTATTGTTGTTAAAGAACCGTCATCTTGAGTTATAGTTACAGTATATGTTTTATCATCAAATGAAGCGGTATAAGTCTTTCCGTTTATTATTGTGGTAGTTGTTCCGTCAGAATTCTCAGCCCAGCTTCTTTCCAGTGAAAACATCTGCCTGCCTTCATTATCAGCTATATCATATTTATACTTTATATATTTAACTTGACCTGTCTCATCAACTTCTTGGGTATAATTTCTTTTAATCTTAGAATTATCATACTCATAATTTTCTTTATATTGAGTTAATCCGTCTTTAAATGAAACGGAAGACAGAGTTCTTCCGCCTTGAATTGTGCCATTTTCTACAGCTTCAATAACATTCATGTCTTCCGGATAATTTTTTAAATCATATCTTATTGTTTCATAAGCGCCTTGAAGCATATCAGATTCTTTTGTATACAAAACATAATCCGGTTCACCATTTTCATTATTAACAATTTCAATTTGTGAAACTATATCAACGTATTTTTCATTATGAATTTCATTTAAAATTACTGTTCTATCATTACCATAATACCAAGTTTCAACATTATCTCCTTGTATTTCTGCAGTACTTTTTCTGATTGCACCGTCTTCGCTCATAGTAATTATTTTTAATACATTAACTTTATCGCCTTGAGAATTAGATGATGAAGGAATATTCTTAGTTGCAACAAGTTCTGCTCCTGCATTATTCTGCAATTCTTGTATTTTAACATTATATCCTTCACTATCTCCAAGTTCCTTTAAGAATGAATCATAATCAAATTTATCTTGATATAATAATATATCCGAATAATTCATTCCTAAACGATTTAATTCAGTGAATTCTTTATTATAATCCGCAATATTTTTCCAATCCATATCAGATACAATATCAACAGACAAACCTTTATTACTAATTGCTTCAGCTATATCATTGATTATATCTATTTCTTGTTGACTATATCCGGCATCTTTCAAAATTTCATTAAAGACTTCGTTATTTTCATTATTTTTATTAAGATTATATGCAAAGGTAAATTGAGATGAAAAAGGAAATTCTTGCGAATATTTTTCAATATTTTCTTTAGTTACCGCTCCACAGTTTTTTAATTGTGCAAGTACGTAGGCTTTACCTATATATGGCAAATCAGACATTCCTGTAAGTTCATGTAATAATTTTTCAGGTCTTGTATATTCACCTGCTTCCATAATATCTAATACAGCCTGTTGTGAAAAATTAACTCCTTTTGTTTCCAGTCTTTCACATATAAAATTAATTGCTTTTACAAAACCAAAACAAAAATTTTTCATTGAATCTTCTGTAGGATATCTTTTGGCTATATATTCAAAATCTTCATTTTTTTCTAATATTTTTAAAACGGCAGATTCAAGTTCTTCATTTGTCATTACTGCAGAAGAAATCTGTGCATAGTTATTTTGAAAAGTTACATTTTGGACTTCAGTACTATGTACAGAAGCAATACCTGCCGTATTTGTGTTAGCTGAGATAACAGCTCCCTCAGTTTGAGCTTGAACGCCTGCATTTTGTGCTTGTTGTGCAATAAATTGGGCTAATGAATTATCAACAACCATTTCTATATTTTGAGAATCTGCATTAACAAACTGAAGTTCATTATTATTTTGTGCAGGAACTAATCCCGATTCTTGTCCAACTTCAGCTCCTTGGGATAGTTGAAGTGTATTAACATTATT
>CANROV010000013.1 GCA_947632315.1 Candidatus Gastranaerophilales bacterium | reverse complement strand
ATACACAGCTTCCATACAGTGTTTATTCAAAAATATTAAATGCATATAATAATGCTGAAACCGGCTTTCAAAAAAATATTTGGAAAATATTTTAGAAAATGCAAAAACAGCCTTTCAAAAAGAACGTGCATTATGCCAAGATACGGGGCAGGTTATTGTTTTTGTTGAAATGGGACAAAATGTTCAGCTTAAAGGTGATTTTATTAATGATGTAATTAATAATGCGGTTGCTCAATGTTACAAGGAAAACTTCTTCAGAAAATCTACAGTTGAAAATGCCGTATTTGAAAGAAAAAATACAAATACAAACACTCCTTGTATAATACACACAAAGCTTATTAAAGGTGATGAAATTAAATTAAAAGTTCTTATCAAAGGGGCAGGGTCTGAAAATAAATCAAAACTTCAGATGTTATTGCCTAATTTAAATGAGGATGAAATTATAAAAATTGCTTCAAAACTTATTCTTGAAGCTGGGAAAAGTGCATGCCCGCCAATGTTTATAGGTATAGGAATAGGGAAAACATCAGAAGGTGCTTTAATGATGTCAAAAGAAGCACTTTTGGAAGAAAATTTTACGGATAATGAAATAAAACTTGCACAAAAAATAAAAGAAACGGCTAATAATCAAGCTCCAAAAGACTTAAATAATATTTATGCTTTAGATGTAAAGGTTAAAACCGATTTTACTCATATTGCTTGTATGCCTTTAGCCGTAAGTATCAATTGCCATTCTGACAGGTACAAATCTTGTACGATTAGTGAAAATGGTGTCAGTTATACTTCCAAAACTCCCGAATTTATTGAAATAGTTCAAGAAAATAACAGGCATGAAAAAGAAATTTATACGGATGATGTTGATAAAATCAGGCAGTTAAAAAAAGGTGAAGAACTGTTATTAACCGGCGAAATATATACGGCAAGAGATATGGCGCATAAAAGATTGTACGATATAATACAAAACGGAGATACCCTGCCTTTTGATATAAAAAATAAAATAATATTCTATGCGGGGCCTTGTCCTGAAAAACCTAACGAAATTATTGGTTCGATCGGCCCTACTACAGCTTCAAGAATGGATATGTACTGTGAAAAATTGTTTGATTTAGGGCTGTTAGGTACAATAGGCAAAGGTGAAAGAAGTATTGAAGCCGTCAATATTATTAAAAATAATAAAGGAAGATATTTTACAATGCAGGGCGGAATTGCAGCTTTACTGGCGGATAAAGTAAAATCATCCACAATTATTGCTTTTGAAGATTTAGGCCCCGAAGCAATTTATAAGCTGTATGTTGAAAAATTCCCCGTAATCGTTGAAATATAACTACCATTTTAATACAGCTTCGCAAGGTTTGTATGTTTTTAAATATTCATACATATCATCAATATTTTCAGCTATATAATACAGATTCTTTGCATATTCTTTTGCAAATTTATTCTCGTAAATAGTATCAAACATTTTAAACATGTTGTCATAGAAATGGTCAAAATTAAAGAAAATAACAGGTTTATCATGGTAGCCAAGCTGTTTTGCAACTAATATTTCAAATATCTCTTCAAATGTTCCGAAACCGCCCGGAAGTGCAATAAATGCCTCGGATAGCTTCTCCATCGTCGCTTTCCTTTCACGCATATCTTTTGTAATTATAACATTAGCTAATTCAGGGTTTTTGAGTCCGAAAGAAGCAATTCTTTCAGGAATTACTCCGGTAACTTCCGCTCCATGATGAAGTGCATTAGATGCAATTACTCCCATCATTCCTACTATTGTTCCGCCATATACCATATTATATCCGTTTTGTGCTAATTTTATTCCGAATTCTTTTGCAAAATCATAAAATTTTACGGGTAAACTATTGCTTGATGAGCAATAAATACATAATGTTTTCTTCTCTTCCATTATTATCCTCAAAAGTATATAATTGTATTATATATTATTTCTTTACTTTTTGTCATTAAATTTTATCGATGTTTATCTTTATTATTGGTATTCTGAAAAAGTATAAAATTATTAATTCATCCCAAAATTTTATAACAAAAATTGATATCCCAAATAATGAAATTTTTATTCTTTTATCCTGACTTTGAAATTTTTTTAGTATTTCTAATGAATTATCTGTTGAACCATCGTTTATGCATATTATTTCTATATCTTTTAATGTTTGGTTAATAACACTGTTTAAACATTTTTCAAGATATTTTTCCGTGTTATAAACCGGTATTATTACTGATATTAGTGTCATCTTCTACGCTTTCTGTATTATTAAATTATCTTTTATACAAAAAAAAGATAATATAATTGTAATATTAGCATATTAAAATATCTATAGTCAATAAAATGGTAGGTTTAATTGGGTATATTATTTAATTAGTAATTAATAAAATAATGATATTATGAATTACTTAAAATTATTTGGAAAGAGAATTAAAGAACTTAGAAAAAAATCAGGATATACTCAAGAACAACTATCAGAAAAATTAGGACTTTTTCAGAAGCAGGTAGGAAACATAGAAACAGGAAATTGTTTTACTACAATGAATACTTTAGAAAAACTTTCAAGTGTTTTTGGTGTTGAAATAAAAGATTTATTTGATTTTGAACATCATGAAGACAGAAAAATGCTTGAAAACAAACTAAATGAAATAATTGCAAATTGTAATGATGAAGAATTAAAGAAATTATATAGATTAGCGTTGGTTCTGCAAAAATAATTATTTTGAACAGTTTAATACTTTAACCACTGCTTGAGTTCTGTCTTCAACACCCATTTTTTGAATTATACTGCTTACATGCACTTTTACGGTATTTATGCTCACATCCAGCTTATCAGCTATTTGTGTGTTGTTTAGTCCATGACATATATAATCCAGTACTTCAATTTCTCGGTCTGTCAAATTATAGTTATTGATTGAATCTTTATTAAATGTATCGTTATTTGATGATATTGCATTAATTACAATATCAGATACTTTTGAATCAAACCAAATAGCACCTTCGGTAACGGTTTGTATAATATCTGCAAGACGCTCAGGATTAATATCTTTTGAACAGTATGCCCTCGCTCCGGCTTTTATTGATTCTGTAACCTCTTCTTTTGTATAATGCGAGGTCAGCATAATTATTTTTATTTGCTTGTTTATATTGTTTATGATTCTTGCAGACTCAATACCGTTCATATTCGGAAGCCCTAAATCCATTATAACAATATCAATATCATTCTCTTTTACTGCTTTTATTGCCTCTTCGCCTGTTGAGACTTCAATTATATCTTTTATAAAGTTTTTTGATTCAAAGGCTGTCTTTAACCCGAATCTTATTAATGCGTGATCTTCAACTATTAAAACTTTGTACATTAAACCCCTTAACAAACTTATATTTTGATTATACAATATAAATATGAATAAAGTAAGTATTATAATCCCCGTATTTAATGAAAAAGATACTTTGGAACTTCTACTGGAAAAAGTTGAACGTGCCAATTTCTCCGGACTTCAAAAAGAAATTATTCTTGTTGATGACTTTTCTACTGACGGGACAAGGGATATTTTAAAACGGCTTGAACATAAGTATATGGTATTTTTCCATGATAAAAATCAGGGGAAAGGTGCCGCTATCAGAACTGCTGTTAAACATGCTTCGGGTGATATTGTTGTTATTCAGGATGCGGATTTGGAATATCTGCCTGATGATTATGATAAACTTTTACCTTTAATTATTAACAATCAAGCTGATGTCGTTTACGGCTCACGCTTTAAAAATCAAAATAATTCAAAAAACTTTATTCTTAAAAATAAACTTGCTAATTTGTTCTTAACTATGCTTACTAATTTACTTTATGGAGCTGAAATTACCGATATGGAAACTTGTTATAAAGCTTTTAAAAGTGAATTTATACGCGGAATAAATATAAAATCAAACAGGTTTGACTTTGAACCTGAAATAACGGCAAAAATCCTTAAGAAAAAAGCTAAATTGGTTGAAGTACCTATTTCTTATAACGGCAGAGGACATCAAGAAGGTAAGAAAATTAATTGGAAAGACGGTGTTCACGCTATTTTAACTCTTATTAAATTCAGATTCCAAGATTAAAATTTTCTCTTTCTTTTTTGTTTATGTATATTAAAAAATTTGCTATAATATATTTTATATGGAAAATAAAAAGCTTAATAAACACTTAAATAATAATGCTAAAGGGAATCTTAGAAGGAAAATACCTAAGCATGTTAAGAAAAAAGGCTCTCTTTTGGTTAAATTCCTTACTCTTTTACTGCTCCTTATGGCGGGCTTTACTGGCTATTTGATTTATCAAAAGTACGGAAATAATATTCCTTTTCTTTCTCAATTTTTAAAAGAACAAAAAATTACAAATCAGGATGACAATCAAAAAGAACTTCCAAAATCTGAAGAAACGGTTAATCCGCCTAAACCTGAAATAAAAAAAGTAAAAAATCTTCCACCTGTTAAAGAATATAAGTTTAAATATACATTTGTACTCAATCCTAAGGCAAAAGTAGCTGATTTGGATTTTAAAATGCTTGTTCCTCAAACTGAAAAAACCAGTCAGATGATTAATATTACATCTGTTTCCCCTAAACCTGATAAAATCTATAAAACTCCGGATGCCACTATAGCTGAGTATAATTTTAAAAACGCCGGCGGTAAACAAATTATTGTTTCTTTTGAAGGAATTATTAAAAGCAGAACTTATAATATTAAAACTGCCCGTTAATAGATAAAAATATTGAACCTGAAGAAAATCTAAGCAGATATTTAAAACCGGAAAAATATATTGAATCTGCTGACCCTGCTATAGTTAAAATAGCTGACTCTATTACCGGAAATACACAAGAAGAGCTTATTCAAAAAATCTATGAGTATGGGCAAAATCATATTACTTATGCTCTTACTCCCGATGTTGGCGCTAAACAGGCTTTGTTGAAAAAACGAGGTCAATGCAGTGATTTCTCAGCTTTCATGACGGCTCTGTGCCGTGCTAAAAATATCCCCGCAAGAGTTGTTGTCGGTGATTTCCTGCGTAATTATGATACTGCTCATAATTGGGTCGAAATTTATTTCGATAAATACGGCTGGGTCGCTTATGACCCTACTCATATGGGTTCTAAATCAGAAGACGGCAAAAGAATATTGAATGCTGAAAATACTGCTTCCGATTATATAATTCTTGGCAGAAATATTTTACTGTTTTATCCCTTGGAATATACTTGCCGTTCAAGTAAAAATTGCGGTGTCCCTTTCTCAAGAAAATTTGAAATATTTTAAAAGTTTATTTATGATAAAATTGCTATGTAATATTGTTTTAAAAGAATGGAGATAGTATATGAAAGAACTTTCATCACTTCAAATCGAAAGGTTAAAATATCAGCCTAAATTACCGTCATCTTTGGCAGGGGGTATTAATAATCTTACTATGACTGAAGGTAATAAAACTGAATCTGTTAAAGATCAGCAGCAGATTAAAGAATTATTTAAAAATACTTACGGAAAACCTGTTGTTTCTTTTAATTCTTCTAATAATAAAGAAGTTAGTGAAAAAAGAAATATTGGTGTAATATTATCGGGCGGACAAGCTCCCGGCGGACACAATGTTATTGCGGGTCTTTATGATGCTTTAAAACAAGCAAACAGCGATAATAAATTGTTCGGCTTCTTAGGCGGCCCATCCGGTATTATTGACGGAAAATATATTGAATTTACTGACGAAAAAATTAATGCATATCGTAATACCGGTGGTTTTGATATTATAGGTTCAGGCAGAACAAAACTTGAAACGGAAGAGCAGTTCCAAAAAGCTTGGCAGGTTTGCAAAAATTTAAATATTACGGGTGTTGTTATTATTGGCGGTGATGACTCCAATACAAATGCTGCTATGCTCGCTGAATGGTTCGTAAATCATAATGCGGGTATTCAGGTTATTGGCTGTCCGAAAACTATTGATGGTGACTTAAAAAATGACCAGATAGAAATTTCCTTCGGCTTTGATACCGCTACAAAAACTTATGCTGAACTCGTCGGAAATATTTTAAGAGATGCAAACAGTGCTAAAAAATATTGGCACTTCATTAAATTAATGGGGAGAAGTGCTACTCACGTCGGACTTGAGGTCGCGCTTCAAACTCACCCTAACATTACTTTGATTTCTGAAGAAGTTGAACAAAAGAAAATGTCTTTAAAACAAATTGTTGATAATATCACTGAAATTGTTGTTAAAAGAGCAGAAATGGGTAAAAACTTCGGTATTGCTTTAATACCTGAAGGTTTGATTGAATTTATCCCTGAAATTAAATCTATGATTGCTAATTTAAATGATACTTTAGCTTCACTTGAAAATGATTCAAATTATAAAAATGCTGAAGAAAATACCAGATTTGAAATTATTAAAAGTAAGTTGAATTCAGTTGATAGCACTGTTTTCTCTTCTCTCCCCGCTATGATTAAACAACAATTATTGATGGATAGAGATCCTCACGGTAATGTACAAGTTTCAAAAATTGAAACCGAAAAACTTTTAATAGAAATGGTAAGTGCAAAATTATCCGAAATGAAAAAGCAAGGTACATATAACGGTAAATTCTCCGCTCAATGCCATTTCTTCGGTTATGAAGGAAGATGTGCTTTCCCTTCTAACTTCGACGCTGATTATTGCTATTCTTTAGGCTATAACGCATTTGCATTATTAAAATTCGGATTAACAGGTTATTTGTCATCTGTTAAAAACCTTTCTGCTCCGGCAAGCCAATGGGTAGCCGGCGGTGTTCCTTTAACTATGATGATGAATATGGAAAAACGCCACGGCGAATTCAAACCTGTTATTAAAAAAGCTCTTGTTGAACCAAATGGCCCGGTATTTAAAGTGCTTGAACAAAATAGAGAAATTTGGGCTTATCAGGATAAATATTTGTTCCCGGGTTCTATTCAATATTTTGGACCTTCTTCTGTTTGTGATATTACTACGGAAACACTTCAACTTGAAAGCTCCGTTAAATTAACGGCCGTTTAGTTTCTGACAGTTTGCTTTTACTGACTGTATTATAAAAAAGAAGAAGTTTTTAACTTCTTCTTTTTTTCTTTTTCCTTTTTTCTTTTTATATCCTAAAAATTGAAATATATAAATTCTGAACCTTTTGTTATTGATAATACTGATACTATAAATACGCAGGCAAGCAGTATTGTTATGTATATATTCTTTGTACTTACGTATTTTGGTGCCAATTCATTTGAGTTCTTAAAGCAAAATATTATTATAAAACTTGCTATAAATAATATTATATTGAGTTTTAGCTGAGGATTTGAAAATACAAAATTAAAATTATCTATTGTTGCAGGTATAAATTGTGTATTAATTCCTAGCATTGATTTTACCGATAAAAAATATTGATGAACTTGTTTTATCATAACTAACGGTGCTATGAATACCATTGTTATAAATGTTATGAATATTGCCAGCTTATCATTCATTTGAATATTCGTTTTTTTCCATAGTTTATTTATGCTGACAAAAATTCCGTTGATTGTACCGTATAAAATGCAAGGCCAGTTTGCTCCGTGCCATATACCGGTTACTAAAAATACAAAAAACAAATTCCAGTATGTTCTGAGTTCACCGCGTCTGCTTCCGCCCATCGGTATATATACGTGATATTTCAAAAAACGTCCCATTGTTATATGCCATCTTCTCCAATAATCTGATATATCTTTTGATTTATATGGAGAATCAAAGTTTATCGGAAGTTCTATATTAAATAAAGCTCCTAAACCTAATGCCATATCACAATATCCTGAAAAATCAAAATATCCCTGCAGCGCTATTGAAAATGAAAAAGCCCACGAGGTATAAAATTCTGTCATTGATTCATAATGCATTACATCTTGAATAAACCCCGTAAAATTATCAGCAAGCATTACTTTTTTAAACAATCCGATTGTTATTAAAAATATTCCTTTGTATATATTTTCACGATTAATAACCTTTTTTGCAACATCTTGAAATTGTGGTATTAATTCCTTATACATACAAATAGGGCCTGCGATTAACTGAGGAAAAAATGATACGAATAATGAATAATCTATTATATTTGTTTGTTTTGCCTCGCCTTTATATGTATCTGTAATATATGATATCTGTTGAAAGGTAAAAAAGCTTATGCCTAATGGTAATAATACTTTCATTGTGTCAAAATGCGTAAAATTAAAACTGTTTATTGTTTCTATTAAAAAATTGAAATATTTATAATAACACAGCAGACTTAAATTCCCTGCTACCGCAAATATTAATAAGGCTTTTTTTATTCCCGGCGAACTGTTTTTTTGTATAAAATATCCCATCATATAGTTAAAAAGTATTGATGATATTATTATGGGTAAATATTCTATTTTATAATACGCATAGAAATATAATGAGGCTATTAACAACCATAAATTTGTAAACTTTGTCAATTTTATTTTGTTTAAAATAAAATAAACCAGAAAAACTATCGGTAAAAATATAAAAAGGAATTCTACTGAATTAAAAAGCATTTTCTCTCTCTAACAACTATTCTTTTCGGCACTTCTTTATAATAGCATAAAGACTTATAAACATAACTATTAATCCTAAAAATTCCGCTATTGGTAAACTTAAGTTTAATCCTATTTTTGCATTGAATATAAATGACGCTATTATAAATATATAAAATAATCCGGGAATTAATGTTAACAAATAATTCTTTTTATTTTTATAAAGTATTATTGTTCCTATTAAAAATGTCGGAATAACCAATAATTGATTAAACAGCATTACATATTGCCATAACGCAGCAAATTGGTCTTGATATGCTTTTGCATAGAATAAACATAAAAATACACCTATCATTGATGGTACTATTATTATCAGTCTGTTCTTTATAGGTTTTTGGTCTAAATCAAGAGCATCTGCTACTACCATACGGAGTGAACGTAGTGCTGTATCCCCTGACGTTAATGGTAAGCATAATACTGCAGCAACTACAACTAATGATAAATTAAATGGTGTAAATTGCTTTGCTATTACATTTACTACATTAACCGTTCCAAACATACTTTCATCCACTAACCCATTATGATATACATATAATGCACCTGCTGCCCATATCATTACTATTAAACTTTCAAAACACATAGTCTTGAAAAATACTTTTCTGCCTTCGTATTCATTATACATAGTCCTTGCAACTATTGCTGTTTGTGTTGCATGTGAGCCTGATAATAATCCGCAGCTTACTGTCATAAAGAAAAACGGAATTATCGGCAAATTTTTATAATGCCAATTTAAATGATGAATATCAAACTCCGGCAGATTTAACCCCTTTGTTATATATCCCACTAAAAGCAATATTGAACCGATTACAAATAATATTCCTATGTAAGGATATATTTTTGCCATTAATTTATTTATGGGGAATAATGCCGCAACAAAAAAATATATCCCTACTACTATATATGTTGCAACTGCAACGGGATTATGAAATGTAAAATCAGTTTCATTTAATATTTTGCCTAAGTATAAATCACCTGCTGAATATATAAAAACGGTTATCCATAAAATAGACATTATTGAAACTATTACCGTAAATGTATTAAAAAAAGTATTTCCAAAATATTTCTTTGTTATTTGTGTTATTTGATATCCGTTGTTTCTTATGGATATCATTCCGCTAAAGTAATCGTGTACACATCCCATTAATATACAGCCTAAGGGTACTATAAGAAAAAATATCGGCCCGAATACTATACCTTGCAGTGCCGATAATATCGGCCCCATACCTGCTATGTTTAATAAATTTATCAGTTGATTTCGCCACGAAGGTAAAGGAACATAATCTACTCCGTTATATAAATCTTTACTGGGAACACTTCTATCATCAGGCCCGAATTGTTTTTCTATATATTTTGAATATGTTATATAACCTATAAGTAATATTAGCAGCCCTATAAAAAAAGTTATCATTATTATTTCCCTTCATCTTCGCAGTATAAATACATAGAACACCTTTTACAATCAAACTCGGCTTTAAATTTGTTTCCGTTTTCTAATTGTTCTAAGTGCCAAGGAAGAGGAGGCATGTTTTCGGGATTAGTTTTTGAACATAGTCCAAGTTCATTTCTTAAACAATATCTTGACGAAAATACTCTTTTCCCTTCAAGTGTTATACCTGTTTCAAGTCCGGGTTCTATTTTTTCAACTCCGTGTCTTTCATAAAATGATTTTGTTGAGTTATTTGTGACATTTGCCAGATATGTTAATTCTTTTTTATAATAGGGATAATTATTTTTCTCTATTTGTATTCTTTTTATCGGTCTGTTTTTTGCACGTTCTTTTCTTAATAATTCAAAAACTTGATTTATCAATGCTTCCGGATTATCAATAAACAGTTCTTTCTCTGAATTTACTTTATCTGTTATAAATTCACAATTAATATCCGGTTTGTATAGACACTTTTGTAATTCGTCGGCACTGTATTTCGTGCTTCCTTTATCCGTAATGGTTTCAATCTTATTTCTATCTTCATCTATCGCTGTTACTTTATATTTATCGTTTTGTTCTTTTATATCAAGTTCTACTGATATAACTCGATAGTTAATTGATTCTTCAACTTCTTTAAATCCTTTTACATCCGTATATCTGTATAATTCAAGTCCTGTTATATCATCTTTTATTCCTTCAGCAATATATCTGCCGTCTTTAATATCAGTTATTGTAATTGATTGAACTTGTTTTTTATCCTTTTGGTATCTCAGTTTATCCCCTATATTGAGTGTAATATCACTGTTAAGAATGAATGAATTGTCATTATATTCTTCGACAATTCCAACATTTGTTCCGACCAAATGGTATTTTGAGTACATCTCTTTTTTTCTTCCGTTGAAGAAAAAGTCGGTAAATCCTTTATTGAAATTTTTTGATAAATCAGGTTTGAAGCCTAAAATTGTTCTTCCTGATGATAACCTTTTTAAACCTTTTTTCTCTGCTAATTTGTTTGCTATCTCCGAAAAGATTGCCGTTGAATTTTTTACGTGTTTTAAATCTTTCTCTCTTCCTGCTATTTTAAATGAGTCAACACCTATATCAACTAATCTTTCAATCTCTTTATCAAGACTTAAGAATCTTAAATTAAATAATCGGTCATTTTCTCTTATAATGTTACCGTTGTTGTCTTTTAAAGTCCAGTTTCCCATACATCTTTCCGGACATACTCCGTGATTGGACGCTAAATAATGTGCTTTATCAGATGATTGAGTCTTTTTTAAATTCTCAATGTATGATAAATAACAATTTCCGCTGTATCCTACGCACAAAAACCCGTAACAAAATGTTTCTATTTCTACATTTGAATTCTCTGTTATATCTCTAATTTCTTCAAAAGTAAGTTCTCTGGGAAGAACAATCCTTGATACTCCGCATTTTTCAAAAAATTGTGCATCCTCTTTTGTAAAACACATTGCATTAGTGCTTAATATAATAGGTATCGGCGGTAAGTCAATTTCTAATATCCCTATATCTTGTACTATTAAACCATCTACCCCCATTTCATAAAATTCATTTATCATTTGTTTTGCAAGATTTATATCTTCATCGGTAAATAATAAACAATTAAGAGGAATGTAAACCTTTGCCCAATATCTGTGCGCATATTCTACAAGTGCTTTTATATCTTCCATTGAATTTCCTTGCTCATGACGGAGAGAAAATTTCGGAGCGCCTATGTATATTGAGTCTGCTCCGCACCTTATTGCTTCTTTTGCATATTCTAAATTTTTCCCCGGCGACAAAATTTCAATATGTTCCATTCTCCTTTGTGTCATATCTATATCCCCTCGTATAAACTTTCAATTTCTTTTTTATATGTTTTTATAATTTTTTGATATTTCATTTTTAATGTTCCGGTTAACATTCCGTTTTCTTGCGTGAATTCATCTTTTATAAAATATACCTTTTTTAGTTTCTCATAATATTTCCAATCTGCTTTCCTTTTTATTTTTTCATTTAAATGTTCAATTAAAAAAAGTTTGAATTTTTCATTGAAATTAGGTGAAACTTCAGTATTATCACTTTTTTTGCACCAATCTTCATAAGCTTGCTTATTCAAAACTATTAATGCTGTTAAATAAGGTCTTCCATGGCCTGCTATTGCTATTTGACTGACATATTCCGAGTCTTTTGCTTCATTTTCCAATAACGGGGTGTATACATTATATCCGTTTGACATTACTATTACGTCATCGTATCTCGATAAAACTACTAAATATCCTTCCTTATCAACATATCCCAAATCACCGGTATTTAAAAAATGCTCTTCCAATATAGCTTTTTTAGTGGCTTCGGGATTTTTATAATATTCTTTTAATATTTCAATTCCGCCCAGTGTAATTAAACCAACATTATTTGCAGGCAATTCTTTATGTGTGTCAGGGTCGATAATTCTGATTGTAGTTCCTTCAAATGCAACTCCTACAGTGTATGGATGTTTTTTTTGCGTCTCTAAAGTATTGCTTACCGCAAGCCCTGTTGTTTCTGTCAGCCCATAATGTTGTATAAGCGGAATTCCTATAATGTCAAAATAATCTTCTAACGGCTTTGCTAAGTGGGCTGAACCTACAAAAGCTATTGCTTCATCTTTTAAAAGGGTATTTCTTATCTGTTTATATATTTTTTTATCAAAAAATTTTTTAACAGGTTTTAGAATTTTAGCACATGTATTACATTTCCTTTCTGCATTTTGTATAAGTTTTGATATACTGTATGCAATATTATAAACTTGTTGAAAATATAATCCCTTATTTTTTACTTCCGTCATCAGCTTTTCGTGCATTGTTTGCATTATCTTAGGCGCACAGTGCAGATAATCCGGCTTGTATTTATCCAGAACGTTATAAAATTCTTTGTACGGGGTATACATTACTCGGCAGCCTTGCGAAAAACACAGTAGATTAAAACTTTTACCGCCTGCACTTGATAGCGGAAACGTAACAACAAATGTTTTCCCTTCTTTTATATCATTAAATTTTTGAAGCTGTTCAACAACGTATGACATACCTACGTTAGGAAGCATTGCTCCTTTTGGTGATGATGATGTCCCTGATGTGTAGTTTATATATGCAGTATCATTTGGATTATCTTCCCAATCTGTTTTAATGATAGTTTCTTCTGTTAATCCTTTTAAGATGTCATATAAATTATATATTTTAACATCATTTATGTTATCATATTTGTCATTTCCTATGTAAATTACAAATTTTACATTTTTTTTGAAATCGTCAGATTCAATAAAATGATTAATAATGTCTTTATTGTCCGTTACAAGTACTACAGAATCACTGTTGTTAAATACATAATCAAGTTCTTTTATATTAATTTCAGACGTTTTGGAAACGCATACAGCGCCAAGTGTTATAATTGCCTGCTCTATTATTAACCATCTCGGAAAATTAACAGCAAATAAACATACATTATCATAACGTTTTAAGCCGAACTCTTGAAATTTGGATGTAAGATAACATAATTCCCTGAATGCTTCTTTGTATGTTACACTTACTCCCTCTGTATTATCAGAAAATGCTGTTAAATTCTCATATCGTAAACAGCTTTGTTGCCATAAGTCAAATAACGACCTGTATTTATATCCCATTTTGTTTTACTTCTCTATTTTACCCAGTTATATTTTTATGATATTATAAGCATGTAAATTAGTAAAGTTTGTAAACCTTATATTTATTAAATTTTACTTGAGATGGAGGGATTTTGGTAGTGGAAGTTAATAACAACGGAAATAAACATCAGGATATAATTTTTGTTGCAGTAATTATTGTTTTAATTTGCTTTGTGGCATTGTTTAATTTCGTTATTGACCCGTATTATATTTTTAGAGATTCAACAATAAAAGGTTTTAATAATGTTAAAACTCATAAATATTCTAATAAAAGAACAATTGTGTTCTCGGATATTAAATTAAACAGCAAAAATAAAGATATTGCTTTTACGGGAAATTGCTTATTGTCACATTACGGCTCCGGATTGGATAATGTTGCTTTCTTTACCATTCCTGTCGCAAAAGTAGAAGAAATTATTGAAGTTATTAAAAATATTCATTATCTTGCTCCGGATATAAAAAAAATATATTGGGGGCTTTTTTATGATGATTTTTGGAATGCAAAAAATGATGAGGTTAATGACACTCTGCCCGAATTAACTAATAAAAATTTTTCATTTCAAGATTTTATTAACTTGTTTTTTTCATATAATACTACTAAGTATAGTATTGAAACGGTTAGAGATTCCATAAAAAATCACGGTAAAGATATAATTTACGTTTATCCCTACAGAGAAATTGCTAAAAAACATTATGATGGTGATTTGTCTTTTGAGTCTTTGGATAAAATTAAAGAAGTAAAAGAGTTCACAGAAAAAAATAATATTGAGCTTGTTATCTATTATTCCCCTATTCATATAACTAAAAAAATTCATCTGTATGAAAAAGGTATGTGGAATTCTTATCAGGAATTAAAAAGAAAACTGGTCGATATAACTCCGTTTTATGACTATTCTTTTGCAAATGATTACAATACAACTTTCCTTGATGAAAATAATTTAAACTATGTTGATAATATTCATCCGTCAAATACATATAATAATTTAATTGTTCAGGATTTATTATCCGATAATAAAAAAATAGGCACTTATGTTACAAAAGATAATATAGATTCTTATTTGAATTCGGATACTCAAATGCTTGAAAATTACATAAATAATAATAAAAATTTAACTGATTCGATAAAAAATGTTACCGTTAATGATGCAAATATTGCAATAAGGAGGAAAGATGCTGTTTAACTCGGTACAATATTTACTGATTTTTCTGCCTGTAGTTTTTTTCATATACTTTTTATTTAATAAATTTAAATTATTTAAAGCTGCAACAATATTTTTACTCTTTGCATCACTGTTTTTTTACGGCTCTTATAAAATAGAATATGTTTATATCCTTATTGTTTCAATAGTTATAAATTATTTATTCAGCTTATTGTTCAAAAGAAATTTAACTTCAAAACAAAAAACATTCGTGTTGATATTAGCATTGTTTACAAATATATCTATTCTTATAGGATTTAAATATTTTGTATTTCTTGCTGATATTTATACTACTTTAATTCATGCTCCTTTTAATGCGATGGAATATATAATGCCTCTGGGGATAAGCTTCTTTACCCTTCAGCAGGTTTCTTATGTTATTGATTGTTATAAGGGAAATGTTAAAGACTATAATTTCTTTGACTATGCTCTGTTTGTATCGTTCTTTCCTCAGCTTGTTGCAGGCCCTATTGTCAGACATCAGGAAATGATTCCTCAATTTAATGATTTATCCAAAAGAATTATTAATCAGCAAAATATATTCATCGGTATTTTCCTTATTACTATCGGACTTCTAAAAAAAGTTGTTTTTGCCGATAACTTTACTCCTTTTATTGATACCGTTATGAAGTATGATATATATACCGATTTTGGCGTGTCTTGGTTCCTTGGAATAGCAAAAGTTCTTCAGGGGTATTTCGATTTCTCCGGATATTGTGATATGGCGCTTGGCTCGGCTTTCCTCTTTAACATTTCGTTGCCTTGGAACTTTAATTCACCTTATAAAGCTCAAAGTATTCTTGATTATTGGTCAAGATGGAATATGACTCTCATTAGATTCCTTAAAGACTATATATATATTCCTTTAATGAAAAAATTTGATAATGCCGTTTCTTCAATTTCATCAGTGCAAAATAAAGAGAATCAATCTAGTCAAGAAAATTTCGGCGACTTTTCACTTGTTTCATATGAGTCGATTAAAAAACAGCCCTTATTTAAAATTTGTCTTAATGTTATGTTAGTTTTCTTTATTTATGGATTATGGGAGGGTACAAATCCCGTACGTGTCTGCTATGGACTTTTAAGTGGCTTACTCATTTGTATTAATTTACTTTGGATGAAATTGAATATAAAAATACCTAAAGTCTTTTCTATATTAATTACATTTACCTCTTTGGTTCTATTAACACCTTTTATTGGCGTTGATGAGTTTAAAAATACATTTATAATGTTAAAGTCAATGTTTGGTTTTGCCGAGTCATTTAAACCTATTGCAATTTCCGGAATTAATTTAAAATTTTTCCCCATTCCTTTTGATTTAGAATTGAATTGGATTATATTACTTATGTGTATATATATTGTATTTATTAGCAAAAATTCTACACAATTAGCAAAATTGTATTCTGAAAAAAATAATTTCTTGTATACAATTATTCTTGCAATTGTATTTTTTATTAGTACATTATTTATTACTAAAAGTACAGAGTTTATTTATTTTATTTTCTAAAAAAGAAGAGAAAAAATGAATAAATAATCATATAACATTGTTATTTTAATTTTTATCAAGATATGGATGAACAAAATAATAAATAATTATAAAAGTAGAAGAAGGATTGTTTATGAAAAAATATAAAAATATTATATTTATTATAATTTTTATTATATTGAGTTTGGGTATAATTTGGTTTAATAAAATAGTTGATCCCTATGAATTAAATACAAAGTCTTTACAATATCAAAATTGGGAAATGGTTAATATAGAAAGAGATTTTGTATATACGGGTTTAAATATTTCCAAAAAATTTAAATTTAGTAATGTTGTTATTGGTTCTTCCGGTATATCTTCAGTTTTAACTAATTATAAATTTGATGGTAATGTATTATTAATTAACTTATTAAGCTTATCTCCAACAGAAGAATATGAGTTATTAAAATATTATTTAAAACTTCATCCTGAAACAAAAAATATAATAGTTTCTTTGGAATTAAATACATATTTAACTTGTCATCATCGCCATACAATACCAAACAAACCAACTAATGAATTTTTGGATTTTATTAAAGCGTATTATTCTGTAGATGCGATAAAAAAGTCTTTTGATAAACTTTATGGTGAAAAACCAATTATATCGGAAAAAGGAATATCCTATGTCTCAAATTCTGTATTTAAATATCAACATGTTCCATCTTGTGAAAATGATAATATTTTGGGATTAAAAAAATTAATTGATTTAATAAATGAACATAAATTAAATGCTATATATTATATTCCGCCTACGCATGGATTATATTTGGCCAATTCTTTACATGTTGGGATGTATGAACATCAAGATAATTTTAAGAGGCAGGTGGCTCAATTAGTTTCTTTTTATGATTCATCATTTGTTAATAAGTATACATCCTTACCACTACATTATTTGTTTAAAGATGTATATCACTGTAGTGGTGAGTTCCTTTCTAAAAAAGCAGTTAATATTCTAACAGGTAAAGAAAAAGATGACGATTTCGCTGTTTATATTACAAAAGATAATGTTGATGAGGTTTTAACTAAACAAAAAGTACTCCTTCAAGATTATATAAAAAATAATAAGACGGTTGTTGAAAAATATATAAATGATGATACAGATCGTTTAAATTATTCAAATTATGATAAAATATATTATATAAAGGATTTGCCGAAGGAAATACAAGCTCTGTATGAACAAAATAATAAACAATTTTAAAAGTATAAGAAGGTTTGTTTATGAAAAAATATAAAAATATTATATTTCTTTTAGTATTTCTAATATTTAGTTTAGGGATAATATGTTTGAATAAAATAGTTGATCCGTATAATTTGAATCAAAAATATTTAAAAAAGAATAATAGTGTTAATGATGTTGAAAGAAGTTTTTTATATACATTTTTAAATTTAACTAAAAATTTTAAATATGATACTGTATTACTTACAGGTTCATCAGGTAATGAATCACTTCAATTAGAAGGTGTTGAAAATGTTGCTTTATTAAATCCTTCAGGTGTATCACCCTTGGAACATTATGATTTATTAAAATATTATCTAAAACTTCACCCTGAAACAAAAAATATAATTATTTCTTTTGAATATAATGCCTATTTAGATTGTTTTAATGATTATTCAATTCCTCGTACGCCGTCTAGTCCTTTTGAAGATTTTATTACTCTTTATTTTTCCCTTGATGCTACAAAAAATTCATTTAATAAACTTCTTCTTACCAAAAAAAAATATTTCGAAAATAATTGTGAGGGTACTTGTTTCCCTTTTAATAAATTTATTAAACACAAATTTGAAAAAACTTGTGAGTATGATAATATAGAACATTTTAAAAATATACAAGAATTGATAAAAGAGCATAATTTAAAAGCTGTATATTTTATTCCGCCTAATCATGCTTTGTATTTATCTTATATGCTTAAACAAGGACTTTATGAAAATACTTTAAAATTAAAAAGACAATTAGCAGAAAATGTTTCATTTTATGATTTTTCTTTTGTTAATAAATATACTTCTATGCCTTTAGACCATTTATTTATAGATCCCTATCATATAAATGGGCATATGGTTTCTAAAAAAGTATTTAATATTATAAACGGCAGGGAAAAAGATGACGATTTTGCTGTTTATATTACAAAAGATAATGTTGATGAGGTTTTAAATAAACAAAAAATTCTTCTTCAAAATTATGTAAAAAATAATAAGACTGTTGTTGATGAGTATGTAAATAATAATGAAAATCCTTTATCAATTGAGGAACAAGATGTTTATATAAATCTAAAAGATTTACCTAAAGAAATACAAGACATGTTTCATAAGAATAATGAATCTTAGCATCTTAATTTATTATTTGATTATTTATATTTTTTATGATATTAATTTAAAGCTTGTTATATTTAATTGGATTATATATTAATGAGTGGTGTATTTGGTTTTAAAAATATTGATTTAGATATTAATCTTGTAAAATCAGAACTTCTTAATAAACAATTGAGTGATTTTGGAATTAAAAACTCTAATAATATTACTTTTTGCCAAGTTAGACTCACTGACGAATTTTTAGATGATAAAACTTCTGAGTTAATGGAATTAGATGAGAATATTATTGCTTTCACCGGTAAAATATATAATTATAGTGAGTTGAGGCAAGAATATCTTAAAGATGAAAATTTATTAAACAATTCTGATGAACAATTGTTATTACATCTTTTGAAAAAATTCGGTTTTAAAATTTTAAATAAACTCAACGGGATTTTTGCTTTTGCATATTATGATAAAAATTCGGGTTCAACTTATCTTGTTAATGACAGATTTGGGGTTAAGCAATTATTTTATTATATTACCGGTAATTCTTATGCTTTCTCTTCTTCCGAACCGATTTTAACAAGAGTTTTGAAATTCCCTTTTAAATTTAATCAGTCTTACCTCGATTCATTATTTATTAAAAATAGCTTTGATTTTGAACAAAAATTACTTTATGAAAATATTAATTTGGTTCATTCCGGAGAATATATTGAAATAACCATTGATAATAAAGTGATTAAAAATCAATATTATAAATTCTGTGATTTTAATGTAAAAAGTCTCGGTTTAAATTACAAAAATAAAAAAGAAATAATTAATTATTTTGAAAATCTTTTGATTGATGCCATTAAATTAAGATATGATTCAAAACTTCCTGTTGCTATGACTTTATCAGGCGGAATTGACTGTTCTTTAATTTATACATTAATAAAAGAAAAACTTGGGTATAATGTTAAAGCTTTTACTTATTCAAATGAAGATAAAAATATTGATGAATATAACAGAGTGCGTAAACTAACACAAAAGTATAATGATGAGCCAATAATAATAAAATATAATAAAGATACTTTTGAAGAAGAATATAAGCAGGTAATGATTGCTTTAAATTTTCCTTGCTGCATTTCTGATGCTAATTATTTCCGTGTCTATAAAAGTATGCATGATATGGGCTATAAAGTTGTTATTGAAGGTCATGGTTCTGATGAAATATTTGGATATTACACCGGATTCCTTGAAGCAGTTGGTCAAGCATTATCGAAAAGAAATTGGCTGCTTGCTTTTCATATCCTTAATCAGTATAAGAAAAATATAAAAAGACCTCTATTTGATAGTGAAAAAAAACAAATAAAAAACTATTTATTACATCCTGATAAAATTGATAAAAAATTATATTTAAAATACTTATTTAATTTAATATTATATTTTACCCTTCCTAAAGTTTTAAGATGTTGGGATAGGATACTTTTTGCAAATTCTATTCAAATGAGAAGCCCTTACTTAGATTACCGAGTAGTTGAATTTGTTCTTGCTTTGCCTTTAGAATATAAGGTTAATAAAATAGGAAATAAAGCTATACTCCGTGAAATCTTAAAAAAATATAATATTGATTGTATTTATAAAAATACTATCAAACAAGGCTTTACTTCTTCAACTGATGCTATTATTAAAGATAAAAAAGATTTTTTTCTTCAATATTATGATAAAAGCAGATTTGATTTTGATATTTCTGATTTTGATGATCATATTTATAAAGCTTGTTCAGTGGGATTTTTAGAAAACTATTATAAGCAAAAATTTTAAAATGAGTTTGTATAGGTTTATTTTCAATAGTATATGTTTTTTATCTTATAAAGTTATAAATAAAAATTAGTATTTAGTGCTTACAGATAAAATAAGTCCTATTTTTTTGTTATTTTGCAGCCTATTTGCTAATATAGTATTAATGTTATTTATAATAAACTCTTTTGAATATTCATTATTAAAGAAATATTTATATAAATCTTCAAATAATCTATCAAACGTAAAAGTTCTTCCTTGTAATTTAATTTTTTTTATACCCATACTAATAAGTTTATCTACCAGTTTCGGGGCGTATTTAACACTTTTAAAGTTACTGTTTTGTGTTTTAATACATATAAAATCAATTATTTCATTGTAATTATTTGCCGTATTTCTACTTTGTAAGTTATCAATTTTTTCTTGAATAGAATAATGATTTATATGATTTGGACAATCATATTGGCAGGTTTGATTTATAAGAATTTCTGCTCGTGAAATATCAGATATTAAATTATTCAGATTATCTAAGTTCTCAAGTACATATTCCGGTCTTAAAACAACAATTTCATATTTATCAAGCATTTTATTATAAAATTCCGTTTCATTAAAATCTTTATTATTTAGCTTATTATTTATGGCACTAATAACAGAACAATGCATTTTCGCATTTGGATATCTCGATTTAATGTGATTGTATAATATTTCCGAGGCTACTATGAAACTTGAATTGTTACTATATGCAATATCAAGAAGTTTATTTGAATATTCATCATTTAATTTTTCATTAATATTGTATATTGATGTGAATGTAAAAGTTGGAGTGTATTGAGATTCTTTTAAATTTGAAAGATAATTATTTATTTCGTTTAGATTATTAATGTTAAAATTACTGAACCTTCCGCCGGCCCAACAACAATTCACACTGCCATATACATATTTTATTGGATTTTTTTCTTTTTTTAGTAACTCACTTAATAATGGAATAAAAATATCATTACAAAACAAGAATGGCATTATATATTCAATATTGTCGTATTTTACGTATTTTGTCATGTTTATACCCCTAAAACAGGCATGGTTTCGTATTCTCCAATTATTCTGCATTCAAAATCGTTACTTCCTACAACAATCATTTGTGCCAAAATTGCCCCTAAAATAGCTTCTAATTGAGCTACAGGAAGCATGTTTACTGGAAGCTCCCTCATATTATATTTTATTCTTAATGTATCTTGGAGTGCTTTACAATCAACGGGTGTCCTTTCCCTAAACGCATAACCGTTACCAAATGCCATTTTTATATTATCCA